>JAISWN010000265.1 GCA_031271075.1 Treponema sp. | reverse complement strand
GAAATTCAAGGTCGTCGACCGGAAAAGCCTGGATGCCATCAAGTCGGAACAAAATTTCCAGTATTCAGGCGAGGTGGATGACGATTCGGCGGTGTCCATAGGGAAAATGCTGGGGGCGTCCATCGTAATCACCGGGAGCGTAAGCGGGAGCGGTTCAACCCGGAGGCTGCGGGTAAAAGCGCTGAATGTAAGAACCGCGGAGATCGTGGCCATGGTCTCGGAGCGCTTCTAACGCGGAACAGGAATGGATCCGGGCTCCGTCGGAGGACCGGTCTAAGCATGGAAGTTTTCCATGGATACAAACTTGTGTAAAAGAGGTATTGCAAATGAAAAAGACAGTTGTGGTGGCCCTGTTCCTTACGGTTTTGGGGACCACGGTTTTCGCGCTGGACAAGGCCGCGGGCGGCGGCCTCCTTTTGGGGGGTACCTTCCAGGGAGGGTCCGAAAGCGTGCTTGGATATGATGCGGATTGGACGTATAACCGCACCTCCTTCGGCGCCTTCGGTTTTTTCGGCCTCAGCCAGTACGTGGAGTTCAACCTTGGCTTCCTGTATAAAGCGGGTGAGGGAACGGTCAGCACGAAATATGACAAGTTCGATCTCGAGATTGATCCCACCACCGCGTTACAACTCGGCGCGTATGGAAAATACCCCTTCCCCATCTCCGACAAGTTTGTGGTCTTTCCCACCGCCGGAATGGATGTAGAATTAACCCTTAGTGATGAGAACTGGTGGAGTGATCTCTGGATCCGGGCCGGCGCCGGGGTGGATTATTTCTTTACCGACGCCCTCTTTCTGAGGGGGCATTTTATCTACGGTGTCGCTATTCCTTTTAACGAACAGGATGTACACCCCGATGTAGGACACGGCTTCCTGGTTAAGGTCGGCGTGGGCTACATGTTCTAAAAAATCCGGTCTCCAGGCGGGAGGCCCGGAGATCGGTTCGTCCGCGTAAAAGGGGGTATCAAATTGCCGCGTCATAAACCGGACGTGTACTTGCCAATATGACCCCCGACGCGCTACAATGCTTCCAAAATTGTCCGAATTAACGGACAAAACATTTAAGGAGTTGTTATGAAAAAGGTATTTCCCGTAATCGCCGTCTTGATCCTGGCCCTTGTGGCCTTGGGTTGTGCAAGCCAGCCCGCTCCGGCCGCCGCCCCGGTGGCGCCCCCGGCTACCCTTCCGCCCTGGATCAACGACATAGCCCCGGAGGACGCGCTTTGGGGAATCGGCTCTGCCAAGCAGTCCTCCCAGCAGATGTCCATGACCATGGCCGAGACCAGGGCCAGGGCGGACATTGCCCGGCAGCTTAGCACCACTGTGGAGGGGATGATCACCGATTATACCCGGGACGCGAATATGGGGACCGCCAACCAGGCGAGTATCGGCCTCCAGGAATCAATCAACCGCCAGCTTAGCCAAGCCAAGCTGACCGGGGCCCGGACAGACCAGCGTTGGTCAGCCCCGGACGGCACTTTATGGACCAGGGTGGTGTACAGCAAGGCCGACGCCGCCAAATATGCCGCCGATTCCATTAAAAACGTGGTGGACAACGATGAGGCGCGCTACGCGGAATTTAAGGCCATGGAAGCGACGAAGCTGATGGATGAGCAGCTTTCCAAATACAAGTCCGATCCGAATAAGACGGTCACCCCTTAAACGGTTTGCCGAAAGCGTATAAAACCGCGTACCTGGCGCTGTTTCTCTTTTCCGCCTGCGCGGGGTTTTCCACCCGTTCAGGCGGCGGGGTTTTCCAGGCGCCGGAGGCGGCTTCTCCATCTTCCGTATCCCAATCCCCTGGGGGCGCCTTAAACGAGAATCCGGTTCTGGCGCCCGGCTTCTGGGACACCGCCCCGTCGGCGGAATTTCTCTTTTTTATCGGGGCTTCCGCGTTGCGCAGTAATCGGGAAGAGTCTGTCCGCCTGGCCCTGGAAGACGCCGCCAGGAAGGTGGCCATGTACCATTTCCTTCAGGGCCGTTATGAATCCCGTGTAGAGACAGGGGGTGGTTTTTTGGAGTACCGGGCCGATACGGCTTCCAGCCTGGATTATGACAAAGACTACCTGAAGTATACGGAGGATCTGGATTACGACCTTGAACAGGATATCCTCCAGTGGGAAAACTCCCTGTTTGTCCGGGCCCGCTATCTCCGGGCCGGGGGGGAAGCCCCGCCCCCTGCCGGAATTCCCTCGGGGGTTTCCGCCGCCGGCCTTCCCCCCTGGGTGAATACGCCGCCGGGGGAGATGCCGGGCTATGTTTACGGTGTCGGGCTTGCGGGTCGGCAGGCTTACCACCGGGACACGGTAAACGCTTCCTGTGAGGCCGCCGTTTTTTCCATCATCAGGAACCTGTCCAGCCGGGCCAGGTCTAACACGGCGGATGCCCAGAAAAGCGGTTCTTTTGGGTACAGCGGATCTGCGGGGGTTTCGGTTTCATCGGCCCTGAGTTTGAGGAATTTCTACGTTTTGGATACCTGGATCGACCCGGCCAGCAAGGCTGTCTGGACTCTGGCCCTTGCCCGGGATTCTTTTCCCGAAAAAGACGGGGCGGAAGGGGAAGCCGAAGCTATTGAAAATTCAGAGGAATTCGGGTATAAAGACGAAAAAGATTTAGAGGAGGAAAATTGATGAATAAAATGGCTCTGTTTCCGGTTTTTTTTGTGATTTTGTCAATTCTAGGCGGTTGCGCCTCGACGCCCAAGGTAAGCCGGGTAGAATCAGGCACGGTGGTGGATTTAAGCGGTTACTGGAATGACACCGATATCCGGATCGTCTGCGACAGTCTTGTCAAAGATTGCCTCGATTCCCCCCGGGTGAGCATGGCGCTGGCCCAGATGGGGAGACTCCCGGTGTTCCTGGTAGGCCCTTTCCGCAACGAAAGCGACGAACACATCGACACCAGCATTATTGCCGATACCATGGAGCAGGCTATTTTCAACAGTGGCAGGGCGGATTTTGTGGCCGGAGGGGCAACCAGGGAATCCCTGCGGGCCGAGCGGCTGGATCAGCAGGGAAACGCCAGCGAGGCAACCGCCAAGGCCCTGGCCAACGAGACCGGCGCGGATTTCCTGCTTACCGGCTCGGTCAAGGCCGTGGTTGACCGGGCGGGGGGTACCTCTACCCGTACCTATTTTGTCAGGGCGGAGATTACCGATCTCGAAACCAACAAGCGGCTCTGGCTGGGCAACAACGACGGAATCAAAAAGGTAATCAAACAGCCGGGAGCGAAGCTCTGAAATAAAGGTAAAGCATGAAGCCCTTAGCTTTTTCCCTTGTAATATTCCTGTTTTTTTCCTGCGCTTCCGCCCCCTTCGCCCGTGTTGACGGGAAGGTGGAGGAGAGTGATTATGCCGGCAGCGTTACCCTTCTGGAAAAGGAAAAAAAATCCCTCTATACAGGGAGGGATAATATTTTGTATTACCTGGACAAGGGTATGCTGGCCCATTACGCCGGTCTCTACACGGATTCATCGGATCTGCTTGAGTCCGGGGAACGGGCCATAGAGGCGGCTTTTACCAAGAGTATTACCCAGGAAATCAGTACATACCTGGTGAACGATACTACCCGGGATTACGACGGGGAAGATTACGAAGACATCTACATCAATGCCTTTAACGCTTTGAATTACTACCACCGGGGGGAACTTGAAGACGCCATGGTGGAAATCAGGCGGATGAGCAACAAACTCCAGAACCTTTCCGTCAAGTACGGCGCCATCCTTACAAATCTTCAAAAAAAAGCCCTGGAGGAAGAGGCCGCCGTTCCTCCGGACGAAAACGCCCCTTCCCAATTTTCCGATTCCGCCCTTGCCCGGTATATCGGCATGCTGTTTTACCGGGGTTCCGGCCGCTGGGATGACGCGCGCATCGACAGGGATCGCCTGCGGGTAGCCTTCGCGAACGCCCCGGAGGTTTACCCTTATCCTGAGCCTTCGTCCCTGGGGGAAGATCTCTCCATCCCCGGCGGGATGGCGCGGCTTAACGTGATCGCCTTCGGAGGTCTTTCCCCGACCAAGGAGGAGGAAACCCTGCGGATACCCATACCCCCGGCCCGGTATATCAAAATAGCCCTGCCGAAGATGGTATCCCGCCCCTCGGAGGTAGAGAGGATAGAAGTAGCCCTGGACGGCGGGGAGCGTTTCACCCTTGAGCTTCTTGAGAATATTGAAGCGGTAGCCCGGGAAACCTACAAAAAAAAGGAACGGCTTATTTATCTTAAAACAATTATCCGCGCCACCGTAAAGGGGGCTACTTCTTCCGTTCTGGAAGCGGCCGCGGCGGATCAGGAAGGCGGCACGGGCCTGCTCCTCGGCGTTCTCAGCCTGGGCGCCCAGGTTTACGCCGAAGCCAGTGAAAAGGCGGATCTGCGTATCTCCCGCTATTTTCCGGGGAAGGCATACGTGGGGGGGATAAACCTTGAGCCGGGGGTATACTCTTTTTCGGTAACCTACTACGGGCAATCGGAGAGGCCCCTTGCGGTCTTCAGGTACGAGGACGTGCCGGTTAAGGAAAACAGTTTGAATTTAACGGAGGCTGTATGTTTAAGATAACTATTCCGGCTGCGGCCGCGATGGTACTGTTGTTGGTAAGCGGCTGCGCGGGGTCCCCGGCGGGCCGGGAAAATTCCGGGGGAAGCGGAAACACCGGGCAGTCTTCCGCCGCGGAACAGTCGGCAGTTGACGCCGCCGCTGCCGCGGTGGCGGCCATGCAGAACGGAGGCAGGGCGCCGGTCTCCCCGGCTGCGGCCCCGGCGGAAGCTTCCGCCCCCCAGAGCGGACAAGCCTCTTCCGGCACAGGCGCCGCCGGGGCGCAGAACCGCCCCCAGCCGGCTTGGGTTTCCTCCCCCGATGCGGTTTACAGCCAGTATGACCGGAACGTTTACATCGCCCAGGCGGGCAGCGGCGCGGACCGGAGCCTGGCGGAGAAAGACGCCCTGGCCCGGCTGAGCGCCTATTTCAGGCAGAACATCCAGGGCGAACAAACCAGTTCCACCAGGTACCAGGAAGCGATGCGTAACGGGGTGGTGGATTCCTACTCGGAGAACACAACCCTTACCAATACCATCAGGACTTCCCTGGAACTCGATACCCTGGTCGGGTCGGAAATAGGGGACTACTGGTTTGACGGCAGATCCGCCCATTACGCGGTGGCGCTTATGGAAAAGGCTAAAGCCTCGGTCATATACGCTGATATGATCAAGGCCAACCAGGAAGTGATAAGGGCCCTTACCGCCATGACCGATGAGGAAAAGTACACTCTGGACGGCTATGCCCGGTATCAGCTTGCGGCGAATATCGCCGATGTCAACAGTATCTACGGCAGCGTCCTTTCCTTTGTAGGAAGCGGCGGAAGCGGCATTACCCCGGATAAACTGGAAAAGGGCGCCGGCTTCCGTCTTGAGGCCGCCAAGATCACCAAGAATATCCCCATAGCGGTACAGGTGGAAAACGACCGCTCAAACCGCGTAGCCAGCGCCTTTTCCCAGGCCTTCGGCAAGGCGGGCTTTAAAACGGGAACCCGGAATTCCCCCTATGTGTTGGATGTGAAAGTTTCCTTCTCGCCGGTGGATCTGCCGAACCAGCAGAATAAGTTTGTACGCTACGTGGTAGACGCGAACCTTGCCGATACCGCCTCCGGCAGTATCCTTCTTCCCTACAACATCAACGGCCGGGAAGGGCACCTGAATATCTCCGAAGCGGAAAACCGGGCGGCGGCGGCGGCGGAAAAGAAAATCGGGACGGAGTACGAAAATACCCTGAAGGCTTACCTGGACGGGCTTTTGCCCGCAAAGAAGTTTTAAACCGAAATGTATGAAAAAAAGTTGGCAAGGACATTAGGTTTCTCTCCCAAAGACAAAACGACAGATGTATATCATAAAAAATATGCATCCGGCTATACTATCGAAATTGATTTTGAAAATTCGGCGATCAATTACGGTAAAGAAATAAAGAGCGGCAGTAAAACCACTCAAAATTTTTCGCAGGCGGAAAACTTTGTTGTATTGGAATGTGTAGACCGGCTTTTAACCAAAGGCTACAAAGCTAAAGACATTACGCTGGAAAAAGTTTTTCCGTCCGGGCACGGACATTCCGGCAGACTGGATATATTTATTAAAAACGGCAAAAAAGCCTTTTTAATGATCGAATGTAAAACATTCGGCGATGAATTTGACAAGGAGTTAGCCGCTATTCAAAAGAATGGCGGACAGCTTTTTACTTATTTTCAAAACGATACCAATACCGGATATTTAATGTTATATGCATCATCCTTACTCAATGGAAAGATCGAATATAAATCTGAAATTATCAAAATTGAGGACAGCTACAGGGCTGCGGGAAATGTAGAAGATGTATACAGCCGCTGGAATAAAATAACCTATAATAATGGTATTTTTGACAAAGGGATCGAACCATATCAATTTCAAAACAAGCGGCTCGTACTAAAAGACCTCAGGATTCTTGCCGAATATGACAGTGGTTTTATATTTAATAGCTTTGCATCAATTTTGCGCAAACACAGCGTTTCCGACAAACCAAACGCCTTCAATAAAATATTTAATTTATTTTTAGCAAAACTCTATGATGAGGGCAACTGCGATACCGATAAAAAACGTGATACAGAAGCGTTGGGTTTTCAATGGAAAGAAGGTGTTGATGATGATGTTGAATTTCAAGTGCGGCTTATAAACCTGCACAAACAGGGAGTTTTACGGTTTCTAGAGAAAGAAATAGAAGGGTTGTCTGATGAGGAGTTACAGGCACAGCAAAACCCCGCGCAGTTTAAAAAGAAATGGCTCAAATTCAATAAAATATTTGACATTAAAGATGTAAATGATGATATGTCGTTCGATGACAATGCCCGTGTATTAAAAGAAGTTGTCCAATTGCTTGAAAAATACCGCATCCGCTATCCGAACCGGCAGCAGCATCTGTCGGATTTTTTTGAACGCCTCTTAACAACAGGATTGAAACAGGAAGCGGGACAGTATTTTACGCCGGTTCCGATAACCCGTTTCATTACACATTCACTGCCGGTTAAAGAAGTGATTATTAAAACGGTGAATCAGCCCAATCCCGACCCGAAACTTCCGGTGGCAATTGATTATGCGGCGGGGAGCGGGCATTTTTTGACTGAGATGTTAGAGATTTATCAGGATATTATTAACGATCTGGATACATCTGAATTCTTTAATGACGCGCAAAAGGGCGTAAACGCGTGGAAAGCGAATCCTTACGGCTGGGCATCCAAATATATTTACGGCATAGAAAAAGATTACCGGCTGGTAAAAGTCGCTAAAGTGGGCTGCTATTTTTACGGTGATGGATTGGCGCA
>JAISWN010000236.1 GCA_031271075.1 Treponema sp. | reverse complement strand
GGCGCGAAGCGACGGGGCCGGAGCCTGGCAGCCCGTGGCTGCCTTGGCGGAGCCCCGGATAGCCCGGTTTTTTCGCGGTTTAGCGCGGAAAAATGCGCCCGAATTCGGGTTTATGAAACGGTGTTGGGGATCTTTGGAGGTTTTACGCGAAGCGCGGCAGAGTGCTAAGGGGCCTGTCGGGGGGGGGGGGGGGGTATAATTAACGAACGGCTAAACGCCGACGGAAGGGAAGAAGACAGAGACACATTCACAAATGCCGAAGCGAATGACAGGCCAGTTGTCATGGTATCCTCCTTTCCAAAATTTTCCCCCGATTTTTCCAAAACGGGTACTGAAAGATAACATAGCACCGGTTGAATAAAAATGTCAAGCGGTGTTTCGATAAATTCAGGAATTCTCAGTTTCAACAAAGGCCATGGCCCACCAGATGGGGTAAGGTCCAAGGCGGTTCGTGTCGTCGAACCGTAGGTCCGTGGTTAAACCGGAAACCGCTGTTGATTCGGCCGGCCCCGGGGCGCTATATTAGATACAGCCTTGGACCTAGCCGGGCCGGGTTCGGAAGGGGAACGGGGAATAAAATGCTGGAAGTCATTAACGAAAGAACCGCGGGGTCCCGGACCATGTCTCCGGAAAAAGGATCGTCCTTTACCATCAAGCAGGTGTCGGAAAGAACTTCGCTGCCTCCCCACGTACTGCGTTACTACGAGAGCGAGGGGCTGCTCCCCAGCGTGGCCAGGAGCCGGAACGGCATCCGCCGTTATTCGGAAAACGATCTTGAATGGCTCGGCCTTATCTGCTGCCTTAAAAATACCGGCATGTCTATCAAGCAGATAAAAAATTTCGTGGAACTCAGCATGGAAGGGGAAGGTACCCTGAAGGAGCGCTGCGATCTCCTGAGGGAGCACAAAAAAAACGTGGAGGCCCAGATGCGGGAAATGCAGAAACACCTGGAGAAGGTAACCAAAAAGATAGATCACTTTACCCGTCAGTACGAAAGCTACACGGCCGCGAGGTAAGCGTGGACTTTTCCCTTATCGGCTACGATCCGGCCGGGGCATGGATAAAAAGCGCCTCTACGGTGGAAGAACTCCTCTCATACAAGAACTCCGCCGGGATTAGCTGGATCAACATAAACGGTGTTGAGCCCTCGCCGGATATCAGCCGCCTGGCCCAGGCTTTCCGCATCCACCCCCTGACGGTAGAGGATATTCTGGACACGAAACAGCGGCCCAAGGCCGAGGAGTTTGACGATTATCTTTTTGTTGTCCTCAAATCGGTAAGCCCCGGATCTTTAGAGTCTGCCGCGGACGAAAAAGAATTCAACTTTGAACAGATCAGCCTCGTAATTACCAGGGATACGGTGATCAGTTTCCAGGAGAAGCCGGGGGATTACTTCGACGGTATCCGCAAGCGTATCCTCAACAACGCCGGCAGGATACGGCGCATGGGTACGGATTACCTGGCCTGGATGATCATGGACGCGGTGGTGGACGAGTACTTTGTCGTTTTCGATGCCCTTGGCGCGGGGATTGAGGAATTCGAGGATCGGGCGATAGATCAAAACGACAGGGATTTTATTCAGGACATCCAGTCCATAAAGCGGAATCTGCTGAGGATAAGGAGGGTTATCTGGCCGCTGCGGGAAAGTTTTGCCGTGCTGAGCCGCCTGGAGTCCGGCTTCATTTCGAAGGAGGTGGAGCCTTTCCTCAAGGATCTGCAGGACAATATTCTCCGGGCCGGGGAGGCGGTGGAAACTTACCGGGAATTAATCGCCGGGGTAATGGAGGTGAACCTGTCGGCGGTGTCCAACCGGATGAACAACATTATGAAGGTGCTGACCATCATCTCCACGATTTTTATTCCCCTCACCTTTATTGTGGGGGTATACGGGATGAATTTCGCCCACATGCCGGAGCTGCAGTATCCCTACGCATACCCCATTACCTGGGGTATCATGGTTCTTATCGCCCTGGGGATGCTGGTCTATTTCAAGCGCCGCCACTGGCTCTAGCAGCCTGTCGCGCAGGGGCAGCCGATGCTTTACCCGCTGAACGAGGAATCCCTCTCCCTGGCCGCCCGGGCCATCAGTTCCGGCGCCCTCGCGGCTTTCCCTACCGAAACGGTCTACGGCCTGGGGGGGGATGCCTTTAACCCGCTTGCCCTGGCAAAGATCTTCGAGGCCAAGGGCCGGCCCCGCTTCGATCCCCTTATCGTCCATATCGCCGCCCCGGAGGCTCTTGGGGAAGTGGCGGACTGCTCGCTGCTTCCCCCGGCGGCCAGGGACCGGGCGGCCCGCCTGACGGCGGAATTCTGGCCCGGCCCCCTGACCCTTATCCTCCCCAGGCGGGAACGGGTACCGGATCTGGCAAGTTCCGGCCTTCCCACGGTGGCCGTCCGTTTCCCCGCCCATCCCGCCGCCCAACAGCTCATCCTGCGCTCCACCGGCGCGGTAGCCGCCCCCAGCGCCAACCGTTTCGGCTGCCTCTCCCCCACCAGGGCCGAGCATGTGGCGGAGCAGTTGGGGGATCGGGTGGACATCATCCTGGACGGGGGGCCCGCCGCGGTGGGGGTAGAATCCACCGTGCTGGATATGCTGAGCAGCCTACCCCGGATCCTGCGTCCCGGCGGCGTTTCCCGGGAACGGCTGGAGTCCCTTATCGGCCCCCTTGCCCCGGCGGGCGGGGGGGAGGTTCCGGGTTTACCGGAGGCGCCGCGTTCCCCCGGAACCCTCAAGAGCCACTACGCGCCCCGTACCCCCCTGAGCCTCTACAGCCGGGAGGAGATCCTGGCCCTGCCCTGGGGGGAGAACGAGGCCCGGCTCTCGGCCTGGCTCTTTTTCGACGGCCCTACCCGGGACGCCTGGCTTTCAGCCCGGCTTTCAGGGCCCTCCCGCCGGAAGATCCTGCCTGAAAACCGCCTCCGGGTGCTTTCCGAAACAGGCGCCGCCGCCGAAGCCGCCGCGAATCTTTTCACGGCCCTCCACGAGCTTGACCGGGCAGGGACCCGCCGTATCCTGGCCCAGCGCGCCCCGGCGGGCGGCCTGGGGGAGGCGATAAACGACCGGCTTTTCAGGGCGTCCCGCTAACCGGGAGCCTGTAAAGGCTAAACAGCTTTTTATGAGGAAGATGCCTGGTATCAGGAGCCTCTGGGCGAGCCTGTTGATTCCAGTAAGCCTTTCAGCATACCCAGGCCCTGATCGATCTCCCCGTCACTGATGATGTAGGGGGGAAGGAAGCGCAGGGTGTTCTTGCCGGCCCTGAGCAAGAGGAGTCCCGGCCGGGGGCCTTCCGCCATGGCAATGCCCTTTTCCAGGATGGGCCAGGCTTCCCCGTCTATATCCACCGCCAGCATGAGCCCTTTGCCCCGCACTTCCTTTACCTGGGGGTGATTCCAGCCCTGGATGCGGGACCGGATCCTCTCGCCCTTCCGGCTTATCCCGGCCAGGAAGGCGGGATTGTTCACCGTTTCCAGCACCGCCAGGCCGGCCGCCGCGGCAATGGGGTTTCCCCCAAAGGTGGAGCCGTGATCGCTTACCTGGAGGATCTCCGCGGCCTTCTCCCCGGCCAGCACCGCGCCCACCGGAACGCCCCCGGAGAGCCCCTTGGCCAGGGTAACCACATCGGGCTTTACCCCGTAGGCTTCACAGGCCAGGAATGTGCCGGTCCGGCCTAGCCCGCACTGGATCTCGTCGAAGGCCAGGAGTATGTCCCTTTCGGCGCAGAGTTTCGCCGCCGCCGTTACGTATTCGGGGCTTTGGGGCCTGATGCCGCTTTCCCCCTGGATAGCCTCCAGCATGAATCCCGCGGTAACATCCGGATCCAGGGCCTTGTCCAGGGCGCCGATATCGTTGGGGGGGATGTAGGCAAAGCCTTCGGTAAAGGGGCCGAAATCCTTGTGGAATACGGCCTGGCCCGTGGCCGAGAGGGTGGTAATGGTTCTGCCGTGGAAGCTCCCCCGGAGGGTTACTATCCGGTGCCGGCCGGGGCCGTGTTTGACCAGGGAGTATTTCCTGATGATCTTACAGGCCCCCTCGTTGGCCTCGGCCCCGGAATTCGCCAGAAACACCTTTTTCATCCCCGCCCCGGCGCAGGCGGCCACCAGTTTTTCCGCGAAGGCCAAGGCGACATCGCTCTGGTAGTAGTTGCACACATGGTTAAGTTTCGCCGCCTGTTCCGAAATGGCCTTAACCAGGGCCGGGTAGGCGTGGCCCAGACAGTTCACCGCGATACCGGCGGTAAAATCCAGGTATCTCCTGCCCTGGACATCGGTAAGCCAGGCCCCTTCCCCCCGGGCAAAAACCACCGGCAGCCGGTGGTAGGTATTCATAAAAACGTCAGTCATGGTTTGTTATCCAGTCTTCGAGCTCTTTCACCCGCTTGGCGTACTCGGCGATGGCTTTCTCGTAACGGAGAAGGTCCTCCGGTTTGGCGGTGTGCCCAGAGGCCAGGACGAAATCAATGTGGTCTTTTTCGCGCGAAACCGTTACCGCCTGCACGTCCAACCGACGCTTCAGCAAGGCGAACCTTGAGTTTGCCGTGTTGCCTTCGGATAACACTTCCCGTCCAGCAAGGTCACTGTCGTTTTGCGTCGCCTGCTGTTTTACCGATTGCAATGTGGTCTGCGCGTTTTGCTTGACTTCGTCTTTTGTGATAGCAAACGCTCCGCCAGCAAGCCCCAACAATAACACCGTCACAAGAACCCTTTTTAAGACTATCATACTGTTGACTCCTCGGCCCTAGGCCCTATATTATATTACACCCCTAAAGGAGTGAAGTTCACGCGCTATAACCATTTCCGATGTAATAGGTAATAGATTATCAGCCAAGCTATGACGACGACCAGACCAATCGCCCCTGTGATCAAAAGAGGGGAAAATATCCACCACCACGACCAAGTGATCTTGCCAAGGAGTTTTAGAGTGATGAACACGATTGTTAGTAATCCACAAAAGCCTACGCCGCCTGCCAAAAATTGATTCTCTGTCACCCCTATCTCCTTTAACTGTGAAAGCCTATAATTTCTATCTCGGGCCTTTCGCTAGGCTCGATTCTACTGATTCCACTTCACGCAAGCACTCTTCCAGCAGGCGCTTTTGTTTAAGCCTCTCTGCCTCGAGGAGACGCTTTTTGAGGAGACGAGACTCGCGAAGAATATCGGCGTGTGCCCCGACCTCCCGGGCAAAAACCACCGGCAGCCGGTGGTAGGTATTCATAAAAACGTCAGACATGGTTTGTTCCTTGTTAATTTGTTCCTTGTTGAATCATGGTTCCTATGCCCCCATCGGTAAAAAGTTCGATGAGAATGGCATGAAAAAGCCGCCCGTCAATGATGTGGGCCTCTCTTACCCCCCCCTTAAGGGCAATGGCGCAGCAGTCCACCTTGGGGATCATCCCCTTGCTCACGATCCCCTCCCGCTTAAGCCCCTCCAATTCGGCAAGGCTGGCCGACTTGATGAGGGAAGCCGGATCTTTTACATCCCCCAGGATACCCGCTACATCGGTCATGAGGATGAGTTTTTCCGCCTTTATCGCCGCGGCTACCTTGGCGGCGGCGGTGTCGGCGTTGACGTTGAGGGATACTCCCTCGTCGTCTCCAATCCCGTAGGCCACCGAGGAGATCACCGGAATCGCCCCCAAGTCCAGGGTAGACCGGAGGAGCGAAGTGTCCACCTCCTCGATCTCCCCCACCAGGCCCAGGTCTTCCCCCCCGGCGGCCTTGAGACGGCGGGCCTTGAGCATTGCCCCGTCAATGCCGCAAAGCCCCAGGGCCTGTCCCCCGGCCTCCTGGATCAGGGCGAC
>JAISWN010000179.1 GCA_031271075.1 Treponema sp. | reverse complement strand
GCTATGGCCGCCAGGGTATCCCCCAGGTATTCGGCGTGTTCTATCTCTATCAGGGTAATCACCGATGCCAGAGGCTCCACAATATTGGTGGCGTCCAGCCGCCCCCCCATGCCGGTCTCAACTACCATTGCGTCGCAGCGGGCCCTTCTGGCGCAGAGAAAGAAGTAGAGGGTCATCAGCTCAAAAAAAGTCGGCTCCTCCCCCTCTTCGCGGGAGGGATCGAAAAGCCCCGCCTCGGGGCCGGGCAGAAAACGCAGTCTTTCAACCACCGAGACCAGTTCCCTGCCGGCTTCGATATAAACGGACTCGTCAAAAAAACTGTTTCCCCGGCTGATCCGTTCCCGTTTTTCCATCACATCCGGGGAGGTGTAACGGGCCGCTTTCAATCCTTCCGCTTCAAGCATGGCGGCGATCATCCCGGTAACCGACCCCTTTCCCTTGGAACCGGCCACATGGATAACCGGCGCGCTCTTTTCGGGTGAGGCCGCGAGGGCGCTGAGCGCCCGCATACGATCCAGCCGGAAGCTCCGGTAACTCTGCCCGCGCCCCATGTTGATGAAGCCCCCAATCCACGCGAAAACATCGGCGGAACTGTTTATAACAACCGGATTGCCCATAGGCCGGTATTCTAAAACAAAACCGGGATGTTGCAAAAGGGGAGCCCCTGGGATATTATGCCCTATGGATTTCAAAAAAGCCCTGGCGCCGGGCTCCAAGGTTTATTTCATCGGAATCAAGGGAACCGGCATGTGCGCCCTGGCGGAATTGATGCACAACCTGGGCCTTGAAGTCAGCGGCTCCGACCGGGAGGAGGTGTTTTATACCGACTCTATCCTGCGGGAACTGGGTATACCCTATTTCGAGTCTTTTCAGGCGGGACACATCAATAAAACTTTCAACCTGGTTGTCTATTCGGCCGCCTATTCCTTCGACACCAATCCGGAAATGGCGGAGGCAAGACGCCGGGGCTTACCTATTCTCAAATATCCCGACGCCCTGGGATACTATTCCCGGAATTTTGATTCTGCCGGGATAGCGGGAGTTCACGGGAAGACCACCACTACCGCTATGGCCGGAAGCCTTATCAGGGCCGCGGGCCTTCCCGCCCAAATCCTGGCGGGAAGCGCGGTAACAGGCTTCAAGGGCCGTTCCACCCTGTCCATGGGGAACAAATATTTTGTGGCCGAAACCTGCGAATACCGGCGGCATTTTCTTGCCTTTCATCCCCGGCGGATCATCCTTACCGCGGTGGAAAGCGATCATCAGGATTATTATCCTACCTACGAATCCATCAGGGACGCTTTCCTTGAATACTGCCGGCTCCTCCCCGTCGGAGGGGAGCTTATCTACTGCGCCGACGATCCCGGCGCGTCCGAAGTTGTTTCGATCCTGGAAAAGGAAGGCCGGGGCCTCAGGCTGGTTCCCTACGGTTTCAGTGCGCCGGGGGACTTTCGGATCCTCTCCTACACGGTGGATCGGGAACGGGCGGTCTTAGGGATAAGCGGTTTTCCGGGGGAACTGAAACTGCGGATCCCGGGCCGGCACGAGGCCCTGAACGCCGCCGCCGCCCTGGCGCTTACATCATCGCTGGTACAGGAGGAATTCGGAGAAGCCGGCTGGACTTGCGAGCGGCGGGAAAAGGTCAGAAAGGAACTGGAGGATTTCCGGGGTTCAAAGCGGCGGTCCGAGATCCTCGGCCAGGAGGGGGGTATACTTTTTATGGACGATTACGGGCACCACCCTACCGCCATCGCCGCGACCCTGGAAGGCTTAAGATCCTTTTATCCCGAAAGACGGCTTGTGCTAAGCTTCATGTCCCACACCTACACGCGGACCGCTTCGCTGCTTGAAGAATTTGCCGCCTCCTTTGAAAAGGCCAATATAGTTATTCTGCATAAGATATACGGATCCGCCAGGGAGGGCTACAAAGGCGGCGTAACAGGGCGGACCCTTTTTGAAAAAACCAAGGCCCTAAGGGGCAACATTCTTTATACCGATGAACCGCTTGAGGCGGAAGAAACCTTAAAGAACCTGCTCAGGCCGGGGGATGTTTTTGTTACCATGGGCGCCGGGGACAACTGGAAACTTGGCAGATCCCTCTATGAATACTACAAAGAATATTACAAAGGACACAATTCATGAAAAGCATGACCGCCTACGCATACCGGGAAGCGCAGGAAGCCGGATGTTCCCTGTCGGTGGAGATCCGCTCATACAACAGCCGTTTTTTGGAAATATACGTTAACGCGGCGCCCCACCTTTCGGCCCTGGAGCCGGGCATACGGGAATGTATAGCCGGGCGCTGTATCCGGGGCAAGGTGGAAGTGGGCATCCGTTTCAGGGATTCCAATTCGCCGGTAAAAGTTTTGCTGAACCGTGAGGCCGCCGCCGCTTACGCGGAAGCTATCGGAAATCTGGCGGAGGCCCTGCGGATCGCCGAGAAACCAAGCCTGTCGATGATCCTTGGCTGCGAAGGGGTGCTGGAGGCAGAGAAAGATCGGGACGCGGATCGTTACTGGGTACGGATAGAACCGGTTCTTAAGGCGGCGCTCGACGATCTTGATCTGGAACGGGCGCGGGAAGGGAAGCACACCGAAGAAGATATACTTTCCCACCTGGCGATTCTTGAATCGTCCCTCAAAACCGTTGCCTGTTTCGCCCCCCGGATGGAAGAGGCAATCAGAACAAACATACGGGCCCGCTTTGCCGAAGTCCTGGGAAACCAGATCGATGAAAACAGGGTTCTTGCGGAAACAGCGGTACTGTTAATGAAGCACACCATTTCGGAGGAGATCTCGCGGCTTTCGGCTCACTTTGCCGAATTCAGGGCGGAGACTGGGCGGAACCGGAGTCCGGGGAAAAAACTTGATTTTCTCTGCCAGGAAATAAACCGGGAGATCAATACCATCGGATCAAAGAGTCCTGTCCTTGAGATAAGCCGGGCGGTTGTGGACATGAAAAACGCCCTGGAGAACATACGGGAGCAGTTGAGAAATGTTGAATGAAAACGATAGAAAAGAAAGCGGTAAAAAAGAAAGCGGTAGAAAACCCCGGGGTATCAGGATTGCCGTGTCGGGGAAGAGCGGCTGCGGAAACACCACCGTAAGCCGGCTGGTAGCCGAAAAACTGGATCTGCGGTTCATCAATTTTACTTTCAGGAACCTCGCGGAAGAGAAAGGCTTAAGCCTCGCGGAGGTACTGAAACTTGCCGCGGAGGATGATTCCTGGGATCGGGAAGTGGACAGCCGCCAGGTTGCCATTGCCCGGGAGAAGGGAGGCTGTGTATTGGGATCCCGGCTTGCGATATGGATGCTCCCGGAGGCGGATCTTAAAGTGTACCTCCGGGCACGGCCGGAAACCAGAACGGCTCGCATTGTAAAGAGGGAAGGGGGCGGCTTTGAATCGGTGGCCGCCTTTACCGCCGAAAGGGATCGGCAGGATCGGGAACGGTACCTGCGGATCTACAACATAGATAATGATCTTTACAACTTCGCGGATCTTGTTATTGATACCGATAAAATCAACGCGGATCAAATAGCACAACTGATCATCGATGAAGCCGGGAAGAAAGCGCCCTGATGAATAAAAAAATAATGGATGAAAAAGAATTTTGCGCTGCAATCTATTCATACTACGAAAAGGAAGGCCGCCGGTTCCCCTGGCGGAACAAGACAGATCCCTGGGGGGTGATGGTATCGGAATTCATGCTGCAGCAGACCCAGACAGATCGGGTCATCGTTTACTGGGATCGCTTTATGAAAAAATGGCCCGATCCCCCTTCCCTTGCCAAAGCCTCCCTGGAGGACGCCCTGAAGGAATGGAACGGTCTTGGGTACAACCGCCGCTGTTACTACCTTAAAGATTGCGCCCGGCGAATTACCAAGGAATACAACGGCGATGTACCGGATAAGCCCAAACAACTGATAGCCCTGCCCGGTATCGGCCCTTACACCGCGGGGGCCATACCCTGTTTCGCCTACAATCACCCTTCGGTATTTATCGAAACCAATATCCGCGCGACTTTTCTCCATTTCTTTTTTAAAGACAAAACCGGCGTAAATGACCGGGAAATTCTCCCCCTGGTAGGGGAATACATGGATAAAGAAAACCCCCGCAAGTGGTACTGGGCCCTGATGGATTACGGCACGGCCTTGAAAAAGGTTACCCCAAACCCGAACCGGCGAAGCGCCCATTACGCCAAACAAAGCCCCTTTGAAGGTTCCTTCCGTCAGCGCCGGGGAACAGTAGTAAGGGTTCTTGTTACCCAGGGACCGGCGGATCTGCGGCAGCTCCGGGAGAGAAGCGGCATAGAGGAAAAGGATCTTTACCCGGTACTTGAAGCGCTGGGAAAAGAATCATTGGTGGCGGAGAAAGGCGGGATATACTGTATCCGGAAATGGTAAGAAATCTACTATGATGAGTTAGTAATTCTACATTTAATAACAGTTATTAACCATCCTTTTCTACGAAAAGATATATTCTTTGTACCACCTCAATACAGGGCAAAGCACGCAAAGTACCAAAGCAAAAAGACTGGCATTTTAAGGCAGCCCTCCCAATAGCGCCTCATATTCCCTATACCGCGCCATCGCCTGGGGGTTTTTGTCTATCGGAACAGACTGCGTTTTTTCTCCGTTCCGGCTCAACGCCGCCGCTTCCCGCGTGTTGTTCCATTGAAAATAAGGCCAAACATCGTATTTTAAATGCTTCATGTTTTCCGTCTGGTAGTCGCCGTAATTGAAGGTTCCCATATTAAGGGGATCGTTTTCTGCTGTCAAAAGTTCGCCGCCTTTATTGTAGACCGCCTCAAAATGGCCGTCGCGGGAAATGAATTTGAGATTATAGGCTCCGTCCTCCCCGTAGGTATGAAACGCCGTGTCCTGCCAGGTGGAAAGGCCCCAGCCAAACAGTGCGTTGTCCGTTTCCGTGATGACCACAATCATTTCAGCAAGGCTTGCGGGGGCGCGAGAAAAACGGTTTCTAAAATAATGTTCACTTTTGGTTATCTTTCCTTTCGCGTCAATTAACGCGCAGATTTT
>JAISWN010000178.1 GCA_031271075.1 Treponema sp. | reverse complement strand
TACATTGGGGCACGGAGTTTGTCTTGTTCTTAAAAAATCTTGACATGTTTGGTTTTAAATCCTTCGCCGACCGGACCAAAGTCGAATTTGCCGACGGCATTACCGCCCTTCTGGGGCCCAACGGCTGCGGTAAATCCAACGTGGTGGACGCGGTTAAGTGGGTCTTGGGGGAGCAGGCTTCCAAGGCCATGCGGGCGGAAAAAATGGAAGACGTGATCTTCAATGGGACGGAAAACCGCAAACCCCTTAACGTGGCGGAGGTAACCCTGACTCTGGCTAACGAGGCGGGGCTTCTCCCTATTGATATGCCGGAAATCGAAATAAAGCGGCGGCTCTACCGTTCCGGGGAAAGCGAGTATTACATCAATTCCCAGTCGGTGCGCCTTAAGGACGTGCGGGAACTCTTCTGGGATACCGGGGTGGGCAAGGCGGCCTACTCGGTGATGGAGCAGGGCAAGATAGACCAGATCCTCTCCTCCAAGCCCGATGAGCGGCGTTACCTTTTCGAGGAGGCCGCGGGGATTACCCGGTTCAGAGTCCGGGGCGCCGAGGCGGAGCGGAACCTTGCCAAGACCGAGGAAAACATGCGCCAGGTGGAAGGCGTCCAGGGGGAGGTAAAGCGTTCCTACGACACCCTGAAGATCCAGTCGGAAAAGACCGTCAAATTCCGGGCCCTGCGGGACGAGATCTTCCAGCTTGAACTGGATATCCAGCTTCTCCGGCTTAAACAGTTTAAATACGACCGGGACGAGCGGAAAGAGTCCATGGTGAAGCAGAGCGCCGAGCGGGATCGGATCAAGGGGGAGATGGAAGCGGCGAACAGATCCCTGGAAGAAAACATGGATCAGGTGAACTCCATGGAAGAGAAGCTGGTGGAATACCAGAAGAACATCTACGGCCTGGCGGTGGAAAAAAACGCCCGGGAGAAAGAGGCCAGGCTTCTGGCGGAACAGCGGGGGACGATAGGGACGAAGATTGAGCAGAACGAGGGCCGGGAACGGGCGACAGGGATAAAAATCGAGGAACTTAACGATGACGCGGAGGAACAGGACGATGTGGTCCGGAATTTGCGGAAGCAGGTGGCGGATATAGAGGACAACATCCGTTCTTTCGAGGAGAATATTCACCTGGCCAGTACCCGGATTGGGGACAATGAAAACCAGGTTCTCCGGCACGAGGAGGAAATCCGCCGGACGGCCCAGGAACAGGTGGCTTACGAGCGGGATCTGGAGGCCATTACCGACGACATTGTGGCGGCCCTGGACGCGGGGCTGAAGGAGGCGGGTTACTCCGCGGCGGAAAGGCGGAAAACCGAGGGGGAACTGGCCGAGTCCCTGGGCCGGGTAAAGACCCTGCTGTCCGGCCGGGAGGCCCTGATCCGGGATCTGGGTTCCGCGGCCAGGGCGGCCTCCGAACGGGGCGGGGCCGGCGGGCCTTCCCCGGCGGATCTGGGCCGTATTGCCGAAGGGCTGGCCGCCTCTCTGGCGGAGGCCGCCGGGGACCTTGACCGGGCCCTGGCGCTGTTTGAAAGCTACCGGAAAAGCACCCCTTCTTTTATCGACGAATTCCTTACCCCCGAAGGGATCATCACCCGGAAACGGGCCCTGGACGCGAAGATACGGGCCGCCAAGGAGGGCATAGAGGACCGGCGCGGCAGGATCGCCGCCCTGCGGGGGGACAACGCCGAACTGGGGCTTAAAATCGACGAGTACCGCAAGACTCTGGAGGATCTGCGGGTAAGCCGCGCCCAGATGAACACCCAGGCCCATTCGGCGGAGGAACAGGCGCGGCTTATCCGCCGGGAACTTGCGGGGCAGGAGGGGCTTCTTAAAACTCTGCGGGACGAACTGTTCCTGGATCGCAAACGTTTTGAGGAATTTAACGAGCGCATCGCGGAGGCCGAATCGGAGCTTGGGGACATTGAGCGGAAGGGGCTGGAGCTTACCGCGGAACTGGAGCGGCTTGAGGCGGACATAGCCAAGCGGAACGGGGATGTGGCGGGGAAGCGGGAAACCATCAGGAAACGCGCGGCGGAGCTTGCCAAAATCCAGGAAAAGCTTGAGCGGATACACCTGGAACTGGTTCAGTCCGAAACGGAGATCAGGAACATCCAGGACAACTTCCGGGAAACCCATTCCCGGGATCTTATGGAATTCGAGGAGCGGATCTTCACCATCACCGCCGGTTCCCCGGAGCTGCGGGAAAAGCTGGCCGCGGCCCGGAGCGGTATGCGGGATCTGGGATCGGTAAACCTGATGGCCCCGGAGGAGTTCGCCGAGGTGAAGGAGCGTTACGACTTCCTTACAAACCAACTGGCGGATCTGAACAAGGCCCGGGAAGACCTGGAAAACCTGACCAAGGAGATCCGGGCGGAATCTTCGGCCATGTTCATGGATACCTACAACAAGATCAAAAAGAACTTTCACAACATGTTCCGCCGCCTTTTCGGGGGCGGCCGGGGGGAACTCCAGCTCCAGGACAGGCACCACCCCCTGGAATCGGGGATCGAGATCTACGCCCAGCCGCCGGGAAAAAAACTTGAAAATATCACCCTCCTTTCGGGGGGCGAAAAATCCATGACCGCCGTGGCCCTGCTCTTCGCCACCTACATGGTAAAACCTTCCCCCTTCTGCCTTCTGGACGAGATTGACGCCGCCCTGGACGAAGCCAACGTGGGGCGCTTTGTGCAGGTTCTGCGGGAATTCGGTTCCATGAGCCAGTTCATCGTCATTACCCACAACAAAAAAACTGTTGCCGGGGCAAGCACCCTCCTGGGGGTAACCATGGAGGAATCGGGGGTAACCAAGATGATCTCCGCCCGCCTTAAACAGGACGATGAATCCCATGCCCCGGAGCCCCCCCAACAGGAATTCTGGGAGGATGAGGAAGTGGAGCCGGAAGAAGGCCGGGAGCTTCCCCCGGGGGTGGACGATCCCTCCCTGGTAAGCGAGGCGGAACTGCGGCCCATCCGCTCAGGACGCGCCGGAGCCAGGACCCCCGTTTCCGCCGCCGGGGAGACAAAAACGGAAACCACCGGCCCGGGCGGAGCGGAGTAAGCAGGAGAACGACACAAAAAAGCCCAAAGATGACGAAATCCGGGAAGAAAAACCACGGTTTGCACAGAGTTTTTCACGGAGTTTCACGGAGATAGAGAGGGATCAACAACCGGAATCAACAACCTCGTCCTGAAGTCGAACTTGCGGTTCGTCGAGGTATGTTGTTCTCCCGGAGTGGCTGCACTCGGAGGTTTAATACCTTTATAACCGTGGCAGGGCTCGGACCGAAGGTCCGGCGGGGTATGAAACCCTCAATAATGCGAATCAAGGGTAGAAAGCGGCGACAGCGAGTCTGGCAAAGATAAAGGCGATAAGGCCGTTTTCAGAGCGAACCTTCGAGGCGGACTGAATATGCGTTTTTTCGTTAAGCCGGT
>JAISWN010000062.1 GCA_031271075.1 Treponema sp. | reverse complement strand
CCATACTGAGCATAAACCACATCAGTTTTTTGAACGGCATTTTACGATCCCGGCTGAAATCCTGTTTTCGTTTCTTTGAACGATTTTCATAGTCCGCTTTTTCCAACAGGTTTCGAACTGTTTCAAAACAAGTTTTTTCCCCATGATACCCTCCCGTTTCCGGTTTATCACGACTTTGGGAGGGTGTCTATCCCTTAACTTGTTGACAGTGCTGCGCCTCCCCGGAGGCCAAACCGGGTCTTATAGAAGGGCGCAGCCCCTCTATCCGCTGAGGGCGTTTTTTGCTATGCTTGGGGCGGAGTGGGGTAAGCCGGTATGAACTTTGTTGCCATAGACTTTGAAACCGCTCAGTACGCCCCGGAAAGCGCCTGTTCGGTAGGGCTGGCGCTATTCCGGAAAGGCAAGGCAGAGGAGAGCTACTATTCCCTCATACGGCCCCCGGTCCTTTACATCCGCCCGGATTTTACGGCTATTCACGGACTGAGGGTTGACGATGTTCGGGATGCCCCCGGCTTTGCGGATATTTGGGAAACAGCAATGCTGCCCTTTATTGGCGATATGCCACTGGCGGCCCACAACGCTGCCTTCGACATGGGGGTATTGCGGGCGGTCCTGGAGCGATACGGGCTTCCGGTTCCGCGTCTGCGCTATTTTTGCACACTAACACTGTCCAGAAGAATCTGGCCCCTCCTCCGCTCCCACAGTCTTCCTAACCTGGGGGCGCATTTCGGCATACGCTACGAAGCGCACAACGCCCTGGACGACGCCCGGACCTGCGGCGACATCGCCTGCCTCGCCGCGGCGAGCGCCGGCAGCCGCACTTTGAAGGAGCTGCTCCGCGCCGCCCGGATGAAGATGAGAACCCTGACTTAGCAGGTAGTATCGCTCCATCCTCACTCCCTTTGCGTTCTTTGTAGTTGCTCATAAAACACGTATGCCAAAAGCCCCTTTTGGATTTAGTTTTTGATTGGACAGAAAGATCAGGGTACTCTTTTTCAAGTGTTTCGGTCGAGAGCGATTCTATTAAAACGACAAATGAATCGATGCTAAAGTTCCTGAATCGAAAGGAGTATTCCAGAAATTTGCTGTACGAATCTTTTATTGCGCTCGTTTGTTTGATTCTCCCGGTTGCTTCCAGTACTAACCCAATAAAATGAATGACAAACGCCTCGTTGACACAACTGGCATCAAGATTGTTCTTAAGCCTCGCATCAGTTATGGTAAATGGCCGTAATTTTAGTATCCAGTACGCATACAACGCGGCTTCTTTACATTCATTTATTTTCATGTCGTGGAAATACTGATAATAAGCCTTTCGTTTGTCAACCCGGACAATTATATCTATAAGCGTTAGAAACGAGATATGGCGCTCTGTGTCCGAGGGAAAGCCTTTTAAAGACAAAAAAACCTGAAAACGATTATAAAAAAGTTGTATTATCTTTTCAATATCTGCCTGGGGAATGTGATTGTACTTGAGATCCGCGTTCCGCTGGCTAGACATAGCTACAACGCCGCTTTTTTTATAAAAGCCAGGGAAGCGCTCATATCAGGCTTTCCGTTCCGGAGAATATCCAAAAAACCATTCTCGGAAATGTTTAACTGGGGATGATTGCCATCGGTCCAGCTAAATACTTTTTCCATCATGTCGGCCACATCGGCGGAGGAAAGCCCGGGAACAACATCTTCTTCTTTGACCGCTTTTTTGAGGTCTCGATCTTCATACATAGCTTTTATCTCCTTTTCGGGTTCATGGCTTAACTATAACTCCTTTTGGCTGTTTGGGCAAGCCTGCTGTTGCCGGCGCCTTATTTGTGTTCTTTATAGTTGCTGCTCATATCGATGTTTTTAGTATAATGGACTTGTTCAATAACCCGGTTGGTTATTGAACAAGTCTTGCAAAATGCTCCGCATTTTGCTGTTTTTCAGCGGAATTTGTTCGGAAACTGAAGTTTCTGAACAACTCTATTATTGAATTTGACCGCCAAGGCGCATCGAACCAAAGGTTCGCAGGCGAAAACGAGATGAAATACCTGGTTTCTTCCTTGCTTTTCGCCTTCCTTCTTCGACTTTTTCGCCTTAGTGGTTATTTTTCTGGCGTGGGAAGGTTGAAAATGGGCGAAGGGCTTGAAACCCTGCTGCGGGATTTGCGGCGGGGACGGCCTATACGGATGCTGATAGCTCCGGCGGCTTTTAAACTTTTGGGAAACCTGGATAAGGTTCTGGGGTTTTTCCGGCGTCTGGGGGTACGATCGTTTCATCCGGTATTGCCCTACGCGGATATTACCCTTTGGGCGTACTTTACCCTGCTTAAAGAATCGGGAGGACTGTTCGTTTGCTCCGCCTGCGCGGGTTTAAATCTCTGCCTCCGGGAGCGTGATCCCTGCTGCCTGGCGCCGGTATACAGCCCGCTTCTCTGCGCCGCCCGGTATCTCAGAACTTACCGCTTTCTGGACGGGGACTTTGCCTTCCTTTCCCCCTGCCAACTGAAGGAAAAAGAATTTGTTACTCCGGAGGGTGAAAACCTGGTCCGGTACAACGTAACTATTCGGGAACTGGCCGGTTTTACGGCCCCGGGGGATCCTGAACTCTCCCCCTGCCCCGCCCTTAAACCGGAACAGGATGATTTCTGTCCGGGACTGACCCTGGCGGCTTCCGGCAGCGTCGGCGGCGCGCTGGGGGCCCTGCTTCCCGGGAAAAAATTTGTGGTAAAGCGGGGTTTGGCCGAAACGGTTTCCTGGCTCCGGGGGCAGGACTCCCACAGCAATACTGTTCTGGAAGCCTACGCCTGTCCCGGGGGCTGCCTTTACGGTTCCGGGACGGGTCAAAAAAGCAAGGCCCCTGCCGGGACGGAATCTCCCGAACCCGGCGGGGGGCAGGCCGCGGCGCGGCAAAGGGCGGAGCATACCGAAGCGTTGCGCCGCCTGTTTGACCGCTACACCCGGGAGCTACGCTTCGCCGACTTCTGCTACCCCTCTCATCTCCCCACCGTGTAGCCCGCCGCGGCCGCGGCGTTGGGGTTGAGGATGAAGGCGATCTCGTCCTGGTTCAGATCGTAGCCGTAGTGTTCCTGGTAATACTTTTTAAGAACATCCTCAAAGGAATAGGTAAACAGTTCCGGATGGTTCTTCTGGGCCAGCCAGTAGAGCATCAGGGGCGTATCCCCGGAGGGGGGGAACCAGCGGTAGATCCCCAGGGGGACTTTATGAACCCGCTTGTTCTTTACCGCTTTGAGGGAACCCCAGTCAAGGCCAAGGGCGGTATTCTGGTAGATCTCCTCGGGGCTCAGGGAGGTAAAATTGGTGATATAGATAATATCCGGATTCCAGGCGTAGAGTTGCTCCATGTTCACCACCTTCCTGCCCTGGAATTCTTTGGACGCCGGATCTTCGGCCCCCGAATTTTTCAGCCAGTATTCGCTGAAAAAGTTACCCCCGGCAATTTCAAAGTTGTTGCCGGTGGTAGAAAAGAGAAAGACCGCCGAGGGGTTTGCCCCGGATGAAGCGGCAAGGGTCTGGGCAATCGTCTGCTTTGCCTTTTCCCCCTCCCGGATAATCGAGTCCATGCCTTCCTTGTCTCCCCCGGTATAGGCAAGAACCTTAAACCAGCCCCGCAGGGTTTCTATGGAATCCCCGCCCGCGGCGCTGGCGGCCCGTATCCCCAGGGCGGTTATCCCGGCCTTTTCATAGGGGTCTATCGCCCCCTCCATGTCGGCATAGGCAAACACCAGATCGGGTCTTAGTTTCATTATCTCTTCAACATTGGGAGTGTTCCCGTTGAAAATATCCGTGTTTGCCCGGGCTACCGCGGGCGCCATGATGTTCAGCATGGAATTTACCGCCGCGCTTTTTGAGGCGGGGTGCATGGCTACCACTTCCTCCATGCCCGAACGGACGGCGACAAAATAGGTCGAGGGAAAGGGCAGGATACGATCCGTAATAACCCGCTCCGGTTTTGCCGGAACCTCAAGCTCCCGGCCTATCATGTCCGTCGCCAGGATCTTTGCCGCAGCCTGCGGCTCCGGCTTCGCCACAACCTGCGCCGTACCCGCGGCTTCCGCCGTGTTCCCGCTTGCGGCGGAGGTCTTCCGGCAGGCTCCCGTAAGACATACCAGCAGCGCCAGCGCCGCGGGCAGCAGAAAATTAAACCGCTTTTTCATATCTCCTCCAATAAAAATTATTTTGGCTGATTCCCATGGGTACCACCGCCGGAACCTTGCTCTCCCGGGCGTCTACATTCAGTATCACCGAATCAACGCCGTAGAAGTTCCGGATGTTCGCCTCGTCAACCACATCCCCGGTTCTTCCGTATACGTATCCTTCCCTGCCCAGAAAAAGGGTATGGTCGGCAATACGCAGGGCGTGGCCGGGAAAATGGGTATTCACGATGATGGTTATTTTTCTCTCTGTCCTTAGTTTTTCTATCAGTTCCAGTACCTTAAGCTGATTCCGCAGATCCAGATTTGATTCCGGTTCGTCCATGATGAGGATCTCCGGATCCTTGACCAAGGCCCGGGCGATAAGCACCATCTGTAACTCCCCGCCGCTTAAACTGGAAACCGGTTGGGAGACGATACCTTCCAGCCCCAGGGAGCGCATGGTCGCCAGGGCGGCATCCAGATCCGCCTGTTTCGGCCTCCTTCCCATGCCGATATACGGGCTCCTCCCCATGACAACCATGTTAAGGCTGGTATGGCCGAAGACACAGCCCTTCGCCTGGGGAACGTAACTCACCCGGCGCCAGAATTCGTCTTCCCGGATGGAATTAAAATCAACTCCGCCGATAAAGGCGGCGCCTTTCCTGAATTTCAAAAAACGCATGAGACAGCGGAGCAGGCTTGTTTTACCGGCCCCGTTGGCCCCCAGCACGGCAAGGGTTTCCCTTTCGGGAAGTTCAAAAGAAAGATCCCGGAAGAGTTCCCTGTCTTTACGATAATAAAACGATGCCTTGTCCACTTTAATCATTCCATCTTCCTCCTGTCTCCCTGAGGAGTATCCCAAAAACCGGCGCGCCGATGACGGCGGTGAGTATCGACAGGGGGATCTCCGCCGCGGAAACGCTACGGGCCGCGGTATCAATGATTATCAGGAAAGCGCCTCCCAGGGTGACCCCCGCCGGCACCAGATCCCGGTTGTCGTTGCCCAGAAGCATTCTGACAAAATGCGGAACCGCCAGTCCCACAAAACTTACAATGCCGCAGACGGAAACCACCGCGGCGCAGATAAGCGTGGTGGCGGCAATAATAATCAGGCGGGTGTACTTTACATTAAGCCCCAGGGAGACCGCTTCTTCGTCTTTCAGGGATATTACGTTAAGCTGCCAGCTCAAGGCCCAGAGTACAAGGATCCCTATGCCGATTACCGGGAGCCCTGTGTACAGATCTTTTACCGCCACCGAGGAAAGACTCCCCATAAGCCAGTAGGTAATGGCGGGGAGTTTTTCTTCAGGATCCGCCACATACTTGATAAGGGAAGTAAGGGCCTCGGAAACGGCGGCCACGATGATCCCCGATAGCACCAGGGTAAGCATACCCCTTCCGCCCCCCTTTTGCCGGGAGAGGAGCAGGGCTGCGCCCATCCCCATAAGGCCGAAGATCAGGGCAAGGCCCTGGATGATCAGTATCCTTCCCGAAAGCAGTATCCCCAAAGCCGCGCCCAGGCCGGAACAGGCGGAGATCCCAAGTATGTGGGAGCTTACCAGGGGATTGCCAAACATAGCCTGGAGGCTTAACCCGGAAACGGAAAGCCCGGCCCCCACGGCAAAGGCAAGCAGTACCCGGGGAAGCCTCATGCTGAATATAACCCGCCGGGCAAGCTCATCCTCCGCCTCCTGTCCGGTAAAGACCCTTACCAGGTCGGCAACATGGATCCGGTAACGGCCCACGCAAAGCCCCCCCAGGAGGCTTGCCGCGAGAAAGACGACAAGCAGGCCTTGAATCAGCCTTTTTTTTGTTTGTTCAGTTTTTGTTAGCATCTTATAACAAACGACTATACCGGGCCAGGTGTTTGTTGTCAATAACATAATTAGCCTATAGTAACATATTGACCTTTTCCGGGTTTCTCATTATTTTTTAAAAACAAAGGCGGAACAGGGAGCAAGGATGAAGAAAATCGCCATATACGGAAAGGGGGGTATTGGAAAATCGACCACCGTATCCAATCTGGCGGCGGCCCTGTCCCTTTCGGGGCTCACCGTCATGCAGATAGGCTGCGATCCCAAGGCGGATTCTACCCGGAGCCTTTCCGGCGGGCACGGCATAAATACGGTACTCGAAAGCTTACGGATGAAAAAAGAAGCGGTTACCCTGGATGATCTGGTTCACCAGGGCTTCAACGGCATCCTCTGCGCGGAAGCGGGAGGGCCCTCTCCGGGAATCGGCTGCGCCGGCAGGGGTATCATTGCCGCCTTTGAAAAACTGGAAGAACTGGGCGCCTATACGCGCTTTAAGCCCGATGTGGTTCTCTACGATGTCCTGGGCGATGTGGTCTGCGGGGGTTTTGCCATGCCCATGCGTAAAGGCTACGCGGACCAGGTGTTTATCGTCAGTTCCGGGGAGATGATGTCCCTCTACGCGGCCTCGAATATTTCCCAGGCCATCAAAAATTTTTCCGGCAGGGACTACGCGGGGCTGGGGGGCATCATCCTTAACCGGAGGAATATCGAAGGGGAACGGGAACTGGCGGAGAAGGCGGCCCGGGAAATCGGCGCCCCCATCGTGGGGGACGTGCCCCGATCCGCCCTGGTACAAGAGGCGGAAGCTTTGGGGAAAACCGTGGTGGAAGCCTTTCCCGACAGCGAGCAGAGCCGTATATACCGGGAACTGGCGGCTTTTATCCGTACCGTGTAAACAGGGACGCAGGATGAATTATATGAATTATACCGATGAAATGGTTCTGGCGGAACTTGCGGAAAATCCTGAACTGGTCCTGGGGAAGGGTGCTTTAGCCTCGACTTTGCATTTCTGTTCCCCGGCCCACGGAGGGTGGGGGGTCATACGAACCGCCCTGATGGTTCCCGAAGCCTTTCTCCTTTTTGTCTGCCCCCCGGCCTGCGGTCGCCACGGCGCTATCGCGGCGATTGAACAGGGGCAGCGTCGGCGGATAGCCTATCTCTGCCTGGAAGATCGGGAGATTATCCTGGGAACCTACCAGGAGGAGATTGAAAAGGGTATCCGGCAGATCATGGAACGGGTGAATCCGCGCCCCAAAGCCCTGATGATCTTTACCAGTTGTATTGACGATCTTTTGGGAACCGATCATGAGCCGCTTATTGAGCGCCTGGAAGGGGATTACGGCATACCCGTCAGGCACGCCCGGATGAACCCCATAAGCCTCGACGGCCCCCTGCCCCCTCCCCTGCGAGTACAGAAAACCATGTACGAGTTGATCATTCCCTCCCGGCGGAGGGCCGCTGAGGCGGAAACTCTCCAGGGAAAAGTTTTCCCGTTTCCGAAACCGGGCGGAAAGGTACTGCTTTTAGGCTGCTTCAAAAGCCCGGCTGTGGATTCGGAACTGGCCCGTTTCCTGGCTTTCTGCGGCGCGGGGCCTATTGCCCATCCTGATTTCTGCCATACCTTTGAATCCTTCCGTTCCCTTGCCCAAAGCGGCGCCGCCCTCATCATCAGGCCCGAGGGAAAGGCCGCCGCGGGCGATCTGAGTTCCTTTCCGGGTATCCCCACCCTGCCCGCCTTTGTCAGTTTTGACCGGGCCGCCCTTCTGGAACGTTACCGGAGCATGGCCGTCTTTTTCCAAAGCGGAAAAGAGGCTGGGCTGGAAGGGTATTTTGAGGGGCCTATGGCGGAGTGTGAAGGATTGGAAAAGGAACTCCGTTCCGTTCTTGGAGACGCCCGGATTGCCCTTGACGCGACCGCTACCTGCGCCCCTTTCAGCCTGGCCCTGGCCCTGGTACAGGCGGGGCTTAAGGTAAACAGGATCTACGCAAGCCAGCTTCCGGAATTTGAGAAGGCCGCCTTCGGGAAGCTCCGCAGCTTAAAAGGCGACATTATCATCGCCAATCCGAACCACGCGAAGAAATACGGGAAACGCCCCTCCCCGGCCCTGGCGGATATTTCCATCGGCTTTGAGGCGGCTTACGCCACCGCTTCCCCCGTAACGGTTCCCCTGGCCTTTGACGAAGGCCGTTACGGCTTTGAAGGTTATTCCCTGGTACTGAAAGAAACGCTCAAAAGCCTTGAGGGGGAAAGATACACCTTGCAGGACCAGGTAAAGGCTTACGGCCTGGTAATTTAGGAGGGTACTATGTCCCGTATTTTGCTCAGCCTTCCGCCTCTTTCACCCGATTACTCCGGCATTGCCTCGGCGCTCCATGATTTGGGAGCCCTGACGATTCTCCACGACGCATCAGGCTGTACCGGTACCTACACGGGCTATGACGAACCCCGGTGGTTCGGGAGCAGGAGCCCTGTCTTTTGCTCGGGCCTGCGGGAGATGGACGCTATCCTGGGGGACGATGAAAAACTCCTGGACAAGATGGAGGCGGCGCTTAAAGACAGTCCCGCGCCTTTCGCGGCGGTTGTGGGAAGCCCTGTCCCCACCCTCATCGGCTTTGACTTTCAGGGTTTCGCCGCCCTGGCGGAAAAACGCCTGGGTATCCCCACCCTGGGATTTCCCGCCGCCGGGTTTGCCTACTACGATCAGGGGCAGAAAGAAGCCTACCTGGCCCTGGCAAACCGTTTTCTGGATTCCCGGGTAAAGAGACAGAAGAAACGGGTGAACCTTCTGGGCGCGTCGGCCCTGGACGGTTTCGACGATTCTGTCCTTGACCGGCTTCTGCGGATACTCCGGGACGCGGGCCTGGAAGCCGGGGCAATCTGGGGCGCCCGATCCGGCCTCGACGAACT
>JAISWN010000050.1 GCA_031271075.1 Treponema sp. | reverse complement strand
CCCCCTCTTCGATCCGGGCCCAGGCTTCCCCCTGCACCAGGGTGGGCGTCCCCAGAGTTTCGGCAAACCAGGCGTTGATCAGGGGATGGAAGGGGAGGGGGAACATGGTTCAAATATTTCCTTGGGAGTTTATAGGGAACTGCCCCATGTGGGTTATGACGGTAAGCGATCCGGGCCGGAATTAAGGCAGCGAATCTCCCCATTCCCCCGGACGCGGAGGGAGGGGATCTCTCCGGAACATTCCGGCTTGGCCCGGGGGCAGCGGGGGGCGAAGGGGCAGCCCGGGGGCGGCGCGGAGGGGTCAACCACCCGGCCGGGGATGGTGAGGAGCCGGGAAAGGGAGTAGTGGCTGCCGAACCGGGGGCTCGCGGCAAGGAGGGCTTGGGTGTAGGGGTGGAACGCCCTCCCGGTATCCGTGGGCCCGCCCTTCCCGGCGAAGTCCGGGATCCTGAACAGTCCCACGGGGCCCGACTCCATCACCAGGCCCCCGTACATCACCATGATCCGGTCGGATATTTCCGCCACCAGATCGATATCGTGGCTGATAAAGATAATCGAGATCCCCCGGCTTTCCCGAAGCCCTTTCAACAGGGCAACAATCTGTTTCTGGATGGTTACGTCCAGGGCGGTGGTGGGCTCGTCGGCGATGAGCAGTTCGCAGCCCTGGGCCAGAGCCAGGGCTATACCGATCCGCTGGAGCTGCCCGCCCGAGAACTGGTGGGGGAAATTGGGGAGCCGCTCCCTGCCCCGGTCAAGGCCGGTTTCGGCCAGCAGGGCCGCGGCCTTTTCGTCCGATTCCTCCCGGCTAATGGCGGGGTTTGAATTCCTGAAGGTTTCAAAAAAGACGCTCCCCATGTTCTGCAGGGGGTCGTAGGATCTGCCCGGCTCCTGGTAGATGACGCCGATTTTCCTGCCCCGGTACCGGCGCAGAACTTCCGTACTCTGCCCCAGCAGTTCGATTCCTTCGTAGCGGATGGAGCCGGTAACCAGGGCGTTTTTGGGGAGGAGCCCCGGTACCGCCTGGGTGCTGACGCTTTTCCCGGAACCCGATTCCCCCACAATGCCCAGGATCTCCCCCCCGGCAAGGGAAAAATCGAGGCCCCGGACCGCCCGGACCCTCGTCTGTTCCCTGCCCCGGAGGATGGAGAAGTCTACCCGCAGATCCTCTACCGACAGCAGAGCCGGGGCGGCGGGGAGCGGGGAGGGGGATGAGGGGGCGCCGTTCCCCGCTTCACCAAGCCTCCCCTCTTTGGCCGGCCCTATCCGTTTCCCCTTTCCCATCAGTTTTCTGAAGGAGGGGAATATGGTGTGGTAGGGATCGTAGTAGTCCCGCAGGGCGTCGCCGATAAAGTTGAAGCCCAGGGTTACCCCCAGCAGGAACCACACGGGGGAGAGGAGCCAGGGGTAGCTGCTCAGGTTCGAGAGGGTGGAGATGTCCCGCTTGATAAGGGAGCCCCAGCTTACCGCCGGATCGGCGATGCCCAGGCCCAGGTAGGAGAGGGTGGTCTCGGTCATAATGAAGCCGGGAATGGAGAGGGCGATACTCACGATAAGGATGCTGGCGATCTGGGGGATGATGTGGCGCAGTATTATTACTCCCGCCGGGATCATCTCAAGCTGGCTGTTCTGCACGAATTCCTCGCGTTTGATGGCGTGAATCATGCCCCGGATGGTTCTGGCGGAGCCGGGCCAGCCCACCAGGGAAAGAATGACGGTGATCATCATGTAGGCCTGGCCGGAATCCATGGTGGAGGAAAGCAGGGAACGGAGGAAGAGGATCAGGTAGAGGCCGGGGATGAGCATGAAGAATTCGGCGAAACGCATGATTGCCCAATCCGCCGCCCCGCCGAAGTAGCCCGAGATGCCGCCGAAAAGGATCGCCAGGACGAGGGAGATGGCGGTGGCCACAAAGCCGATGGTAAGGGAGATGCGGCTTCCGTACACGATCCGGGAAAAAAGATCCCTCCCCAGGTTGTCCGCCCCCATAAGGAAGACCGGGTAGGCCCCTCCCTCCCCGGCGGCCGCCGGGCCGGTGGTAAAGAGGTGGCGATCCGCGGGGATAAGGCCGAAGAGTTTGTAAGGCTCCCCTTTCCCGAAGAAGCGGACCGGGGCGTAAAGATCCCGCACCCGGACATAGTTCAGGTTTACCGTGTTGATAAGCCGGTGTTCCTGGGCCTGGAGGCTTCCCCGGTAGAAACGCGCGTTGGGGGGGTGGTAGGTATGTTCGGGGAAGGAAGTGTTGGCCCCGTAGGGGGCGAAAAATTCGGCGAAGATCATGATCAGGTAGAGGGCCGCCAGGGCGACAAGAGAGGCCAGCGCCAGGGGCCGCCCCCGGAGGTAGGAGAGAAATTTTCCCATCCCTCACTCCTTTCCGTAACGGATCCGGGGATCCACCAGGGCCAAAAGGATATCCGCCAGTACCATTCCCAGCAGCACCAGGAAGGAGACAAACATGATGTTGGTCAGCACCAGGTTGATATCTTCCTGGAGTACCGCCTCGTACATAAGCCGCCCGACGCCGGGGTAGGCGAAGATGATCTCCAGGATCAGGGAGCCCGAGAAGAGCCCCGCCAGGAGGTTCGCGCTGCCGGTAATGTAGGGGTTGAGGGTGTTGCGGAAGGCGTGGTTCAGGTAGACCCGCCACTCGGCGATACCCCGGGACCGGAGGCTGGTGATGTAGGGCTGCCCAAGCTGGTCCAGCATGGTGGCCCGGATCATCCGCAAGGTTCCCCCGATACCCCCCAGGAAGGAGGCCAGGAGGGGGAGGAAGATGTGGTGCCCGTAAGAGAACACAAACCTTACCGGGGCCTCCGCGTAGGGGAAAGTGGGGTAGGCGGTGACGGGGAAAAGGGAACTCAGGGCCGCGAAGAGCTGGAGCAGGATGAGGAGCAGGATCCCCGGAAAGGCGTGGAGCACCAGGGCGAAGAAAGTTACCGCCAGATCCGCCTTGGTACCCGCCTTGGCGGAAAAGTAGACCCCCAGGAGGAAGGAAAAAAGGGTAATAAGAACCAGGGAGATAAGGTTGAGGAGTATCGAGTTGGGCAGCCGGGAACTGATGAGGAAGGAGACCGGGGCCCGGGAGATAAGGCTGGTTCCCAGATCCTGGTGGACGATTACCCGCTTAAGCCAGTTGAGGTACTGGATGTAGAAGGGCTGATCCAGGCCCAGGCTTCTCCGCTGGGCCTCAAGCTGTTCCTGATCCATGGCCTCCTGGTTCTGCCCCGCCCTGGCCTGGTTCTCCCCGAAGATCTGCTGCAGCATGATCTGATCCACCATGTCCCCCGGCGCAAGTTCCATAAGGCCGAAAACCGCGAGGCCCAGGATAAAGAGCATGGCCCCCATGGTAAGAAACCTTCCCAGGATGTAGGAGGGGAGGGGGGCCTTCCTCCTGAAAAGATAGAAAGGCCGTACAAGCCGGGTAAGTACCCCCACCAGCCGGGCCGCCTCCGGCGTTTCGCCCCTTGTTTTACCGTTACTTTCAGTATTACTGTTTTTCATGGCTTTAGGTACATGTGGCTAGTTTCAAACCCGTTGATGTTGTCGTAGTACACGTTGGACTGATCCCAGCGCTTGTTCAGGGCGGCAAAGAGGCTGGGGCGTACCAGGTAAATTACCGGGCACTGCTCCAGGAGGATCTCCTGGTACTCGTCCCAGTAAGCCTTGGCATTTTCCCGGTCTATGGTGTAGGCCGCCTCGTTGTAGAGGTAGTCCACCCGCTTTTCCCATTCCGTGGCGGGGCTTTTCTGCATGGGGTACCAGAGGTGGAGGTTCCCGTCGGAAGGCCAGACATTGCTCCCCTGGGTGGGGAAGATGTTGCTCCCGCTCAGGCCGATGAGCAGGGAATCCCACTCGAAGGTGTTGAAAAGCTGTTCCACCATCTTCTGGAAGTCCAGGATCCGGATGTTCGCTTTTATTCCCGCCCGTTCAAGCTCGTCCCGGATGATGGAGGCAATATCCGACATGACGCCGCTTTCCGACCGGATGGTAAGGTCGAATTCTATTGCCCGGCCCTGCCTGTCCCGCATGATCCCCTGATTATCCCGGACAATGCCGATGGAGGCCAGCAGTTTCACCGCTTCCGCCGGGTTGTAGGTGTACTTGAGCTGGATGTCTTTGTTGTAGAAGGGGTTCGGTTCGGGGAAAAAGTCAAGTTTGGGCTCCGCAAGGCCCCGGTACACCTGGGCGATAATCCGATCCCGGTTAAGGAGGCGGCTCATGGCCTGGCGGAATTCCTTTTGGGTAAACCACTCGTATTTTGCGGTTCCCGCGTGTACCGAGTTCTGGTTGAAAGACCAGAAATTCGCGCTCAGGCCGCCTCCCCCGTTAAACACCGTGTAACCGGTGCCGGGCTTAACCGGGGGCTTGGAGGAAAAGCCCGGGAGCCAGCGCCTCTTTCCCTCCTGGCCGTTCACCAGTTCCACCATGTCCTCCGGGCGCAGGGAATAGGAATCCAGTTCGCCGTTCTGAAAGAGCAGTTTTTTGGTGTTCTCGTCCGCCACGATCCGCACTATTTCTTTTTCGTAGAAGGGGACCGAGAGCCCGTTGCGATCCTTTTCCCAATAGCCGGGGTTCCGGTCAAAGATCAGCCACATCCCGGCCGTGTAACTGGTGAGGTGGTACTTCCCCATAGAGGGGATCCTTTGGGGATCCGTATCAATGCTGAAGAGATCCAGCACCCCCGGGATGCCCCTTTCCCGTTTGGCCTTTTCGTAGTCCAGCCGGGGGGCGATGCTCCGGTTGGTGGTCAGCAGGGGATCCGCCACAATCCGGGGGAAGTGGAAGACAAAACGCCGATCATCGATCCTTTCGATGTCTATATGGGCCCTCGAACCGTCGGGCATGACGAGGAACTGCCCGTTGTAACCGGAACTGTGGGCCTCCGGGTCTCCCTCAATTTCGTTGTACCAGAAGATCACGTCATCGCTGGTAACGGGGATCTTTTCGTCAGAATTGCTGTAAGTCCAGTAGAGGTCGTCCCGCAGGGTGTAGACTACGTCAAGTTTCCCCGCCTCTTGGTCAACCAGGATTTCAAAACCGGCGCAGCGGGGCTTCCACTGGCGTTTTACCGGATCGTAGTCCACCAGGTAGTCCTGCATGGCCCCCACGATACCGCTGGTGGCCGAGTCCTGTTCCGCCACCAGGGCGTTGAAGCTTTTAGGATCCGCGGAGATCACCGCGTTCCAGGTTCCCCCCAGCCTGCCCGGGCCGAATTCCTCCCCACGCCAGGGTTTGTACAGGGTCTTTGCCACGATTTCCCCCAGATCCTGGCGGCCCAGGGCCTCGATTTCTTCAAGGGAGTATTCTTCGGTATTTACGCAGGAAAAAAAGACGGGGAGGGAGAGTAACAGCAGGATAGAGGCCGCCCTTTTCATGATCCTATTTTAGCAGGCCGGGGCTATAAATTCAATTGAGCGCATTGCGCTTTGGCCGGGCAGGCGGTGAAACCTTTGCAACCGGCTGCCAGGTATACCCCAAGGCAGGCTTATGATATACCTTTCGCTGGAGAGGCTTTTACAACGGTTCGCCTGTCCGGTAAGCCCCACCTCCTAAAAATATCTTGCCAGGAAGGACGCTATGGGTGACTTTGTACTGGGACTGGACTTTGGAACCGATTCCTGCCGGGCGCTGATCCTTGACGCCTCCGACGGCGAAGAAGCGGCGGTATCGGTAATGAACTACCCGCGCTGGGCCGGGGGTCTTTACTCCGATCCGGGGGAAAACCGGTTCCGCCAGCATCCTCTGGATTACCTGGAAACCCTGGAGCATACGATCCGGGAGGCCGCCGGAAAGGCCGGCGGCGCTGTGGCGGCCGGGATTCGGGGGATCTCCATCGATACCACCGGTTCCACCTCCTGCGCGGTGGATGCCCGGGGAATACCGTTGGCGCTTAAACCGGAGTTCGCGGAGAACCCCAGCGCCATGTTTGTCATGTGGAAGGATCATACGGCGGTGGCGGAGGCGGAGCGCATCAACCAGGTTCTCCAATCGGGGAAGCACCCCAACTACGCCAAATACGCCGGGGGGATCTATTCCTCCGAATGGTTCTGGGCAAGGGTACTGCGGATCTTCAACGAAGACAGCCGTGTCGCCTCGGCGGCTTACTCTTTTCTGGAGCATTGCGAGTGGATGACCGCCCTGCTCGCGGGGATTCGGGATATCCGGGGGATAAAGCGCAGCCGCGTCACGGCGGGGCACAAGGGGCTCTGGCATCAGAGTTTCGGGGGTTACCCGCCCCGCTCTTTCTTTGAGGATATCGATCCCCGGCTTGGGCGGATCTACGATACCCTGGGGCAGGAAACCTGGCCCGGCGACACGGCCGGAGGGCTGCTCTCCTCCGAATGGGCGGAAAAGCTGGGGCTTCCGGCGGGAATTCCCGTGGGGGTGGGGGGTATCGACGCCCATTGCGGCGGGGTGGGCGGCGGGGTACGGCCCGGCCGGATGGTAATGGTAGTGGGAACCTCCATCTGCGAAATGATCGTGGGCCCCAGGCCGGAGGGGGAGGAAAAACCTATCCGGGGTATCTGCGGCCAGGTAGACGGTTCCGTGGTACCCCGCATGATCGGCTACGAGGCGGGCCAAAGCGCCTTCGGGGATGTTTACGCGTGGTTCCGGGATCTCCTCCTCTGGCCCCTGGAAAAACTGCTCCCCGCCGCCGCCTGGAACCTGAACCCCCAGGTTAAAGAGGATCTGAAAGGGGAAATCGAGAAGGAAGCGGAGAAGCTGGAACCCTCCGCCGGCGGG
>JAISWN010000040.1 GCA_031271075.1 Treponema sp. | reverse complement strand
GTGAGCGACAGCGACGACTTCATAGAGCGGGCTGGAGAGATGATCCGGGAGATGGGGGAGATGCTGTACAACCACGCGTGTCTTGGGATGTGGTCAACCTTCAAAGAGCCTGAGATATACAACTTTACCGAAAGGCCGAATAATTATTTCCGGCTCTGCGAGGTCCTCAAAGAAACTCTCGGAACCGTCGATCCGACCCGCTGGATACACAAGGGAGATTACCGGGAGGGGGTACAGAATTTTATGGTAGGCTGGGGTAAGGGAGACGTAGATGTCAGGGAATGGGTCTTCCAGCCGAACATCGTTGAATTCGGCGCCGCGTCGATCCCCTGCCTTGAGACCCTCAAGACATTCATCCCCGAAGACAAGCTTTGGCCTCCCCATTGGGATACCTGGGAATACTGGGGGCTTTTCTATGATTTGACATTCAAATTCGGAAAGGTGGAGATGGGGAACAGCCTTGAGGAATTCATTGACAATAGCCAAACCTATGAGGCTAAAGTAGTCAAAGAACAAATTGAAACGTGCCGGCAGCGGAAATATCAGCCCGTAAGTTCCATGTACCTTTACTACTGGTCCGATCCTGTGGCGATGATCGGTTCCGGGCTTTTGGATTACTACCGCCGGCCCTATAAGGTTTATGAATCCATGAAGGCGGTATATACCAGGGTGCTGGTGAGCCTTGAATGGAACGCGGATCCCTATATCATCGGGCGGGACAAAATCTACCGGCCCGGGGATGATTTTGTTGGGAAAGTCTGGGTAACCAACGACATGGAATTTCTCAAAGACTGTACAATTTCATGGAAGCTGGTTTCGGAAAAAAACGGGAAGACGGAACTGGAAAACACCTTTGTCTCCAATCTGGAAGCCGACAGCAGCGTGATAATCGATCAGTTTGTGTGGCCTGTTCCGGCGGACGCGGAAGGCGGATATAAAGTAAAAATGATGGTTCGGGACAGTACCGGAACGGTACTGTCTGAAAATTACACCGATTTGATTGTACGGAAGTAAAAGGGGAAATCCGGTTTGAAAGCGCTGCGAAAGACAAAGGCCGCCGCCGGGGCGGAACTGCTCGATGTGCCGGTTCCACAGATCGGCCCCCGGGATCTGTTGGTAAAGGTAAAAGCCGCGGCCCTCTGCAAGTCCGATGTGGATGTTTTTGAATGGACCCCTCTGGTACAGGCGGCTAATTTTAAGCTGCCCTTTACCATGGGCCACGAATTCGCGGGGGAGGTCGTGGAAACCGGAGAACTGGCCGGCGCCTTTGCCCCCGGCGACCGGGTAGCAGGAGAAACCCATATTCCCTGCGGAACCTGCCGGGAATGCCGGACGGGGAACCAGCATATCTGTTCCAACCACATGGGGGTGCTTGGCCGTTCCGCAGACGGCGCCTTTGGGGAGTACATCCGGCTGCCGGAGGTTTCCGCCGTCAGGCTATCCGGGGATCTTGACTATATCCGGGGTTCCCTCTACGAACCCATGGGTACGGCGATCCACGCCCTGCAAAAGGCCCGTGTTTCGGGGGCAAACATCGCCATCCTGGGGCCCGGAACCATCGGGCTCATGGCCTGCGAGGCGGCCAGGGCCCTGGGGGCGGCCAGGGTGATCGCCGTCGGGAGCAATCCCGAGCGGCTTGGATACAGCCTGACGCTCGGGGCAGATGCGGCAATCAACGCAAAGGAACATGATTTTGTCAGGGAAATAAAAAAACTGTGCCCCCATCTGGACGTGGTGATCGATTGTACAGGCAATACGGAAATGATAAACCAGGCGATTGACGCTTTGTCTACCGCCGGTATCCTTGTTCACGTGGGCATGGTCGAATCGGGGCTTACAATCCCGCAGTACATGTACCGGGTGGTCTACCGGGAACTGCGCATCACCGGTATTTTCGGGAGGCGCCTCTATACTACCTGGGATATTCTTGAGAATCTGCTTGCCGGGGGCCGGATAAAACTTGAGCATTATGTGGGAGAGGTGATCCCGCTTTCCCAGTATCAAAAAGGATTGGAACATTTTAGCCGGTTAAAAGGCAGGGCCGTAATGCTGCCGGAGGGTGAATAATGGAAGCGGTAGAAATTTTTGAAGTCGGCCCCAGGGACGGGCTTCAGCCTGAACCTGAGTTTGTGGAAACGGCAAAAAAGATAGGCCTGATAAACAGGCTCACCGAAGCCGGATGCCGGCGGATCGAAGTAACATCTTTTGTAAATCCCAAATGGGTACCCCAGATGCGGGACGCGGCGGAAGTGTTTGCGGGAATCACCAAAAAAGCGGGAGTTGTGTACAGCGCCCTTATTCCCAACCTGAAGGGTCTGGAACGGGCTTTGGAATGTAGGCTGGAAGAAGTGGTAACCATTATGAGTACCAGCGAGAGCCACAACAAAAAAAATCTGAACACCACGGTAACGGATCAGCTCAAAATAATCGAAGAGATAAACCATGCGGCAAAGCAGGCGGGGGTGCGGGTACGATCCTACATTGCCACCGTGTTCGGCTGCCCCATAGAAGGCCCCATGGAAAGCCAAAAGGCCCTGGATATTGCCCTGGCCCTGGAATCCTTTGGCTCTTATGAAATTTCCCTGGGTGATACAACCGGGATGGCCGGCCCCGATTCGGCTTACCATATCCCCAAGATGATCCAGAGGGCCTTGAAGAAAGCCCGGCTGGCGGTTCATTATCACAAGTATTTCGGCCTGGAATTGGCCAACAATCTTGCGTCATTTAACGCCGGCATACGGATCTTTGACGGGGCGGCCGGCGGGCTCGGCGGATGCCCTTACGCGCCCGGAGCGAAAGGCAACTGCGCTACCGAAGTGCTGACGGAAATGTTCCGGCGCATGGGAATAGAGACCGGAATCGATCAAAAGAAAATAGAAGAAGCCGGGGCCTATGCTCAGACTCTGAGTACCCTGCTACATCAAAAGGAGGCATGTTCATGCTAGAAACAGTCAAATCCGAATACTTTGACGGAAAGATAAAAAACCAGAACCTTGAGACCCAGGTGTTTGTCAGGGTTTACGGATCGGACCCCGCGAAGGTGGCCGAAGCCTGCCGGGCCGCGGCGGAGATCCGCTGTGAATTTCTTGAAAAGAAGAGCGGCAAATCGCTTGCCCGTATCAAGGCATCGGGAATCGATACCTGTTCCCTCAAAGAAGGGGCTATCCTTTCGGGGATAGAATCAAAAATCGGCGCGGCCCTGATCCCCATGGGTTACGCGGGTCCGGCAAAAATCATCGGACAGTACGTGAAGGCGGATGAAGATATCTATATTCCCCTGGCGACAAACGAAGCCGCCCTGATAGCCGGGGTCCAGCGTGGGCTCAAAGCCATTTCTCTTGCCGGGGGGCTTAAAACCCTGGTTCACTTTGACGGCATGAGCAGGGCGCCTCTTATCGAAGCGCCGGATATATATGCCGCCCGGGACTTTATCAATTTTTTAACCGGCAATGATGAGTACGTAGGGGAATTGCAGAAATGCGTTCCCGATCCCTTTGTCAGGCTGGTTGGCATAGAACCCTATCAGCTTGGAACAAAGGTGTTCCTCAGGCTTAACTTTAAGACCGGAGACGCCATGGGCATGAACGGGGTAACCAAGGCCGCGGCGGAAATATGCCGGTATATTCTTGCCAAACATCCCGGCTGGAAGCTGCTTACCATCAGCAGCAATATGTGCGCCGATAAAAAGAACGCCCACATAAACGTGCTTCACGGCCGGGGCAAATCAATACAGACCGAGGTGTTTCTCTCCGATGAACTCCTGGCCAGGGTCTTTAAGCCCGGCGTGAACGGCCGCAGCGTAGAAAAGCTGGTGTTTCATAAATGCTACCTGGGGAGCAATTTTAGCGGAACCATCTCCGGGTTTAACGTGAACGCCGCCAACGCGGTGGCCGCGTTCTATGCCGCCACCGGCCAGGATCTGGCCCAGGTGATTTCTTCCGCTTCCTCGTTTGTGCAGGCCGATGCCGTGGACGGAGGGCTGCGCTTCATGGTATCCCTCCCCTGCATGGAACTGGCCGCTTTCGGCGGGGGCACCGCCTTCGGCACCGCCCGCGAGGCCCTGGAACTGCTTGGCTGCGCGAAGCGGGGGATGAGCATTGACGACAATGTCAGCGTCAAGCGCCTGGCGGAAATCGCCGCGACCGCGGTAACGGCCCTCGACTTGAACACCGCCTGCGCCCAGGCCGCGGGCTACGAAATGGCGGACTCTCATGTAAAACTGGCCCGGGGCGAGAAATAAGCGGGCATGAGAGTTACAGGCATGACCCTTTGTGCGTCCCCGCCCGGAGATTCAAGCGTCCCCGGGAGGGGTGAAAACTACCAGTCGAAGGCAAAAACCGCCTTTTCGTGGTAATCCCTGCCGGGACCGAATATGGCGGAGGGGAAGGAAGGCTTGTTGGGGGCGTCGGGGTAGTGCTGGGTTTCCAGGCAGAAGCCGGCGTATTTTTCGTAAACCGAACCTACCTTCCCCGGAGCGGCATTGAAGGCGTTCCCCGTGTAGAGCTGGACGCCCGGCTGGGTGGTGAGTATCCGCATGGTCCTGCCGGAGAGGCCGTCCCGGACTTCGGCGCAGGGCCGCAGCTTCCCCGGCTCTCCGTCCACCACGAAGCAGTGATCGTAGCCCCCCGGAGCGCCGGCCTTGACGGCGGCCTCCATGTCCCGGCCGATGGGCTTGGGGCTGCGGAAATCGAAGGGGCCGCCATCCACCGGGATAAGCTTGCCGGTGGGGATAAGGGCCCCGTCCACTTCCAGGTAAAAGGAACTGTTCAGAGAGAGTTCCTGGGCCAGCACGTTCCCGGAGGACTCCCCGGCAATGTTGAAGTAGGCGTGGTTGGTAAAGTTGACCGGGCAGGGGGCATCCACCTTGGCCTCGTAGTTGGCGATAAGCTCGTTGGACTTGGTAATCCCGTAGCTTACCGCCCCCTTAAGCCTGCCGGGGTAACCGCCGTCCCCGTCGGGGCTTTCCAGCTCAAACCGGACAAAAACCCCGTCCTTCTCCTCGTAGGCCTCGGCCTTCCAGAGCCGCCGGGAAAAAGCCGCCCTGTTTCCGCCGTGAAGGCTGTTCTCCCCGTTGTTTTTCTCCAGGGTGTAGCGCCGGTTGTTCAGGGTAAAGGTGGAACCCCCAATCCGGTTGGCGAACCTGCCCACCGTAATCCCCAGGGAGCCGTTGTGGCAGTAGGCGTCGAAAGAGGGCAGCCCCAGGAGCACGTCGTCCTTCTTCCCGGAACGGGAGGGAACTATGAGGGATGTCCAGGTAGCCCCCAGGGTAATGATCGAGAGGCGCAGATCCCCCGCCTTTAACGTGTAGAGCCAAACTTTTTTGCCGTTGGATAGAATCCCAAAGGTCTTTTTACTGATTTTCATAGGAGAATTGTACTACGGGACCGGGAAAAACACCAGAGAATTATTCACCGGGCAGGAATTCCGAATTCAACTACTATCCTGGCACGATTAAACTTGCGGATTTGGGCGCATTCCCACCTACGGCGGGAACCGGGCTATCCGCTTCAATTCCTCGACCCCCTGTGGGGGGGTCTGCGGGATTTCCGCTTCTATCCCTTGCGCTCTGCCAAGCGTTGCGTTTTCCCGCCGGGAAACAAAGCCGCACTTTCATAGTTGTCGGGATACTAG
>JAISWN010000262.1 GCA_031271075.1 Treponema sp. | reverse complement strand
CCCCCCCCCCCCCCCCCCCCCCCCCCCCCCCCCCCCCCCCCCCCCCCCCCCCCCCCCCCCACTTTACATCAACCGCCCCCCCCCGATAACACCACCAGAGTGAACACTCTTTCCCTACACGACGCTCTTCCGATCTCAGCCCGCTGGTGGCGTTCTTTTTCACGCTCCTTTTCGGCATCATGTTCGGGGACGTGGGGCAGGGCTTTGTCCTGCTTCTGGCGGGGTTTCTCACCGGGAAACGGGGGCCCCGGGCGCTGAAGGGCTTTCGAAAATATTCCATGCCCCTGATTTCCGTGGGGATTAGTTCCATGATCATGGGGCTGGTAACCGGGTCGGTGTTTACCAACGAGCACTTGCTCACGGGGCCCACCCGTGCGATTACCGGTTTTTTGACCGGCCATCCGGTGGATCGGCTCCTTACCCTGATGCCCCTGGCGGAACATGGGGGGAGTGTAACTAAACTCTTTTACTTTTTCGCGTTTACCGTCGCCATAGGGGTCATTCTTATTTCCACGGGTCTGGGTTTGAATATTATCAACCTGTTCATCAGAAAAAAATACGAAGGGGCCCTGTTTTCCCGAACCGGCCTTTCGGGGCTTGTGCTTTTCTGGTACGCCATTTTTATCGCCCTGCGCTGTGTGCTGGGCGGCCGTTTTATGTGGTTTGATTTTTTGGGGCTTTTTGTTCCGCTGTTCTGTATCTTTTTCGGCCCCCCTGTCTGGCGGCTGATCTCCGGCGAGCGGCCGGTTCTGGAGCACGGTTTTATGGTCTTCGCTATGGAAGGTTTTGTGAGTATCCTTGAAACCGCTTCCACGTATATTTCCAATACGGTAAGTTTTCTCCGGGTGGGGGCCTTTGCCCTTTCCCACGCGGTGCTTTCCTATATTGTGTTCCGTTTTGCCGAAGAAATCGCCGCCGTGCGGTTTCCGCTGGGAAGCGCCGGTTCCCTGTTGATCCTGCTGATCGGCAACACGGTGATTATCCTGCTGGAGGGAATGATTGTGGCCATTCAGGTGGTGAGGCTGCAATATTATGAATTTTTCAGCAAATTCTTTGTCGAGACCGGGGTGGAATTTGTTCCCTTCCGGTTTACGAAAGGGGCCCCTGAAAAATAACGCTGGTTATAATTAGAGCCGTTCCGGAACAATCGGATCGCGGGACCGGCTTAAAACGAAAAGAACGGAGGATAGTTGATGAAGCGCAAAGTTGTTTTTTTTGCCTTGGTACTGATGATGGTCGGAGCCGCCCTTTTTGCCCAGGAAGCGGAAGCGGGGACCGAGGCGGCGAAGGCCGCGATGCCGGTATGGCGCTATTTTGCCGCCGCTCTGGCGGTCGGTGTTTCCTGTATAGCCGGGGGTATGGCTGTGGGACAGATCGGGGCAGCCGCCATGGGCGCCATGAGTGAAAACCCGGAGCTTTCCGGAAAGGCCCTGCCCTATGCGGGGCTGGCGGAAGGGATTTGTCTCTGGGGCTTTCTGGTAGCCTTGCTTATCCTGATTCTGTAAAGACGGGAAAGCACCGGTGGATTTTTTCTTTATCGGCGACTCGGAGCTGGTAACGGCCTTCCGCTTTGTGGGAATAAAGGGGGCCGCGGCGGTGAATGCCGAAAGCGCCCGGACGCATTTCCGGCGCGTTACCGAAGGCTGGGACGAGGTTACGGGATCGGCGCTGCCGCGGAGGCAGGCCGAAACCTGCCGGGTCCTGATCCTTACCGAGGAGGTGTCCGACTGGCTGGAGGATTTGGTGGTAAGCTGGCAGCTTTCCGGTTCCTATCCCCTGATCGTGGAGATCCCCGGTATGATGGGGCGGCATCCGGGTCGCAAGACCCTGGTGGACTCCATCCGGGAAGCCGTTGGAGTGCGGGTATAGGGGTCATTTTATGGAAGAATTACAATCAACTGAAGTCCTGGACCGGGAAATCCTGGAGGACGCCCGAAAAAAAGCTTTCCGGATCCTCAAGGGCGTTGATGATTTGGTAAAGGCCAACAGCGACGGCTGGGAAAAAAAGACCCGGGATGCAATCGCGGAACTGGAACGCCATTACGCGGACCGGCGCCAGGAAACGGTAGTTGAAATCCTTGCCCGGCTTCCCCTGGATATGCGGCGGATCTGGTCGGAAAAGGTTGAGGGTTTTCTGAATCTCGCGGTGGAAGGCTGGTTTGAAAGTTTGAGCCGGGAACAGGCCCTCGCCGTATTGGACCGGGAGCTTGATTACCGGCTGGCGGGATGCCCGGAATTTGCCGCCGCCCGGACAATCCAGGTTTGGTTTTCGGGCCTGGATCAAGCGGAGGCCGGTTCGCTGGTAAAGAAACATCTGCCCAACGCGGCGCTGGTGTTTGAAGGTTCCCCGGAAGATGCGGGCGGAAGTATCCCCGCCGGGGACCGGGTAAATTCCGCCGGGGCCGCGGGAATTCCGGCCCCGGAGAAATCCCTTGCGGCTTCGGGCGGCCAGGAGCATTATCCGGAATTGATCCTCGATGTTTCCGCCATACGGCTTACCGCTTCAATACGGGAGGCGGTGGACTTCCTCCTCCTCAAGAAGCGGGCCGAATTGATTGAAGCCCTGCTGGGGCCCGAAGCGTTGACGGGGCCGGGGGGTACGACGGTGGGAAACGACTCGAAAGGAGCCCAGGGTGATTGAAGGCAAGGTTAAACGGATAGCGGGACCCATCATCCACGCCTCGGGGCTTGGGGGAGCCGGGCTTTTTGACGTGGTGGAGGTCGGCGACAAACATATCATTGGGGAGATCGTCCGCCTGGAAGGGGATGATGCCATAGTCCAGGTCTATGAAGACGCCACGGGCCTTATGACCGGGGCCCCGGCGGTTTCCACCGGGCGGCCCCTTTCCGTCCTTTTGGGACCGGGGCTTATGGGAACCATTTATGACGGAATCCAGCGGCCCCTGAAATCGCTGTTTGACGAAAGCGGGGCCTTCATGATCCCCGGCGCCCGGGGAGAGCCGCTGGATTTTTCCAGAAAATGGCGTTTTGTTCCCGATCCGGATCTGGCCCGGCGTCTTGCCGCCGGGGAAACGGTGCGGGCCCTGCCGGGAATGGCGCTGGGGACGGTGAAGGAAACGGACAGTATCACCTGCGTTATTATGGCGCCCCCGGATTCCCGGGGGGAAATCATTACGGAACTTGCCCCCGAGGGGGATTATACGGTGCGGCAGGCCGCGGCGAAAATCCGGGGGGGCGGGGAGATCGGCATCGCCCAGTGGTGGCCTGTCCGGGTACCCCGGCCCAACGCGGAGCGGCTCGCCCCGGAAACTCCCCTGGTAACGGGCCAGCGGGTGATCGACATCTTTTTCCCCCTGTCCAAGGGCGGAAGCGCCGCTATCCCCGGGGGGTTTGGTACCGGCAAGACCATGACCCAGCACGCCATTGCCAAATGGTGCGACGCCAACGTGATTATCTACATTGGCTGCGGAGAGCGGGGCAACGAAATGACCGAGGTCCTGAGTGAATTCCCCGAATTGGTTGATCCCCGGACGGGCCATTCCCTGATGGAGCGGACGGTCCTTATCGCCAATACCTCCAACATGCCGGTAGCGGCCCGGGAAGTTTCGATATATACCGGCGTTACCCTGGCGGAATTTTACCGGGACATGGGCTGCCACGTGGCGATTATGGCGGATTCCACCAGCCGCTGGGCCGAAGCCCTCCGGGAACTTTCGGGCCGCATGGAGGAAATGCCCGCGGAAGAAGGTTTCCCGGCGTACCTTCCCACCCGGCTGGCGGAATTTTACGAGCGGGCGGGAAGGGTCAAGACCCTTTCGGGCCGGGAAGGCTCGGTGTCGATTATCGGGGCGGTTTCCCCGCCGGGTGGCGATTTTTCCGAGCCGGTTACCCAGCATACCAAACGGTTTATCCGCTGCTTCTGGGCCCTGGACCGGGATCTGGCCAATGGCCGGCATTATCCCGCCATCAGTTGGATAGACAGCTATTCCGAGTATGCCGCGGAAGTACAGCCCTGGTGGGAAGGGGTAAGCCCCCAGTGGTCGCAAATACGCCGGCAGTGCCTGGAACTCCTCAAGCGGGAACAGCGGCTTTCCGAGATTGTCCGCCTTATCGGGCCCGACGCCCTGCCGGACGATCAACGGCTCATTCTCCTCACCGCGGAGATCATCAAGGATGGTTTTTTACAGCAGAATTCCTTTGACGAGGTTGATATGTACTGTGTCCCCGACAAACAGGTGCGGCTGCTGGAACTCATTATGGAATTTTACGAACGGGCCCGGACCTGTATACGCCTGGGCGCGCCCCTGACCAAGATCTCATCCCTCAAGGGGGAGGAAGAATCTACCGGGATAGGGGGAAAGGACCTTCCCTTCCGGATCCGGCTTTCCCGCTTGAAAAACGCGGTGAAGAACGAAAACCTTGCCGAGCTGGAAAAATTTGCCGGGGAACTGCGGGGAAGCCTGGAAGCATTGGAACGGAGCTACCGTTCTCTGGGGGTTTTATGAGGGGTGTTGAATACCGGGGTTTGACCCGGATTGAAGGGCCCGTAGTGGTGACCGCCCGGAGCCGCAATGTGGGATTTAACGAGGTAGTTGCCGTGTATGGCCGGGACGGAAACCGCCGGCTGGGCCGGGTAGTGGACCTGAGCGAAAAATGGACCGTGGTTCAGCTTTTCGGAAACAACACGGGGTTATCCGCCGATGACAGCCGGATTGAATTCCTGGATGAACCCATGGAACTCCGGGTGGGGGAGGGGCTTCTGGGGCGGGTCTTCAACGGCCTGGGGAAACCCATTGACGGGTATGGGGAGATTTTCTCCTCAACCTGCCGGGATGTGAACGGCCTCCCCATCAACCCCTACGCCCGGACCTACCCCCGGGACTTTATTCAAACCGGTATCTCTTCCATTGACGGGATGAACACCCTGATCCGGGGCCAGAAACTGCCGATCTTTTCCGGAAACGGCCTGCCCCATAACCGGCTGGCGGCCCAGATTGTACGGCAGGCGACGATTTTGGGACAGGGGGGGAAAACCCCCGAACCCTTTGTGGTGATCTTTTGCGCCATGGGGGTCAAATACGATGTGGCCCGGTTCTTTTTAACGGACTTCGAGCGGACCGGGGTTCTGGCCAATGTGGTGGTGTTTCTGTCCCTGGCGGACGCCCCCTCGCTGGAGCGGCTGGTAGCCCCCCGCTGCGCCCTGACCGCCGCGGAATATCTGGCCTATGAAAAAAACATGCATGTTCTGGTGGTTATGACCGATATGACCAACTACTGCGAAGCCCTCCGGGAAGTTTCTTCGATCCGGGAGGAAGTACCCAGCCGCAAAGGGTATCCGGGTTACCTCTATTCCGATCTGGCAAGCCTCTACGAACGGGCGGGAAAAATCAACGGCTCCACCGGGTCCATCACCCAGATTCCCATCCTCACCATGCCCAGCGATGACATTAGCCATCCTATCCCGGATCTTTCGGGGTACATTACCGAAGGGCAGATCGTTCTGGACCGGGAACTGGCCCACCGGGAAATTTATCCCCCGGTGGCGGGGCTTTCCAGCCTCTCCCGGCTGATGAAAGACGGCATCGGCGCCGGGATGACCCGGGAAGATCACAAGGACCTGTCAAGCCAGCTTTTTGCCGCCTATTCCAAAGTCAAGCAGGTACGGAATCTGGCTTCGATCATTGGGGAGGAGGAACTTTCCGAAGGAGACAAGCGGTATTTACGGTTCGAGGAAAAGTTTGAAGGGCTCTTCCTTGCCCAGGGGGAGACCGAAAACCGGGACATCGCCCAGACCCTCGATTTGGGCTGGAAGGCCCTGTCGGAATTGCCCAAAGAGGAACTCCTGCGGATCAAGCAGGAATATATCGAAAAATATCTTGAGCCGATTTTGGCTGCCTCCGGCGCCGTTGAGCCGAAACAGGAGGATGAAGAATGGCACGGGAATCCATAGCCCCCACCAAAAGCAACCTCAGGCTGGTTAAGGAACGGCTGGGTACCGCGGAAGAGGGTCACGATCTTCTGGAACAGAAGCGGGAAATCCTGATCATGGACCTGATGAACAAGGTGGAACAGGTAAAAATCCTGGAACGGGACCTGGATGCCCGGATCGCTACCGCCTATCCCGCCCTCAAGCGGATGCTGGTGGTCTGCGGCCGTGAGCGGGCGGACCGGATTTCCCGGGACATCCACTATCAGTTTGATCTCCGCGAAAAACGGATGATCCAGGGGGGGATGAACCTGCCGGGGCTGGAGATAAAACTCCCCGAAGCGGAACTGAAATATTCCCCGGCGAATTCATTTGCCGAATGTGATGAAACTGTGTTAGAATTCTTTGAGATACTGAAACTGTGTACTGAACTGGCGGCGGTACGGACCATAGTCTGGCGTCTTGCCCGGGAAGTGCGGAAGACCCAGCGCCGGGTGAATTCCCTGGAAAAAATGATCATTCCCGCCGCCCGGGAAACCAGGGCCTATATTGAAGCGGCGCTGGAAGAACGGGAGCGGGACTCCTTCTTTACCAGCAAACTATTGAAAAGGAAGGCCGGAAAGCGATAATGAAACCCCTCATTTCCAACATTATTACCGTCATCACCGGATCGGATGCTTCCATCCTGGCAGCCAAATACGCCATTGTTATGTCCAAGCTCTACCGATGCCGTCTGACCACCCTGTATGTGGTGGATACCGCCACTATCAGGCAGCTCACCCTAAGCAAGATATTCATTCAGGAGGAAAGCCTGGAGTATGAAAGGAGCCTGGAGGCCAATGGCGAGCGTTATCTTTCCTTTGTGGAGGAACTGGCCCGGGCCAAGGGAATCAAGGTGGAACGGGAAATTCGCAAGGGGGCGGTCTATACGGAAGTTCTTGCCGTGGCGGATGAGATAAAGGCGGATCTTATCGTGCTGGGGGGATGGGAAAAAGACCGGAGCGCCCGGGATATTATCTCCCACGCCCACCGGGAAATTATGGTCAACGCCAAATGTTCTGTCCTCCTGGTGAAGGAACCGGGAATCGACCAGATATACAAGCAGGCATAGCGAATATGAGAATCGTGGTGATTAGCGTCCCGGCGGTAAGGACGGCGCCGCCGGATTATGTTGTTGCCCTCGCAAAGGGCATGGAAGCCATGGGCCACCAGGTGGATATTCTGGACGCCTGGACCGGAGACGGCTTCCGCCTTCCCGGGTATGAGTATATCGTGGTAGCCTCCGAGTCGGTTTCCTTTTTTTCCGGTAAAATTCCCGATTCCCTGCCGACCTTGCTTGCCGCGGGAAGCGGCATCGGGGGGAAAAAAAGCGCCGCCTTCATCAAAAAGGGCGGGCTTTTTCCCGGCCGGGCCCTGTCCAACCTGATGCGGGCCATGGAAAAGGAAGGGATGTTGATTAACTGGAGCGAGATTCTCCTCAATCCCGCCCATGCGGAAGCCCTGGGTAAACGAATCGGGGCCTGAAGAACATGCGGCAGGCGCGCGTGTAATCCATGGAAAACTATTATACCCTCCTCGGCGTTGGGCAGGATTCTTCATCCGCGGAAATAAAGAAAGCCTTCCGGGAAAAGGCGAAGCGGCTCCATCCGGATGTTGCGGGAAAGGCTGCGGAAGCGGGGATGCGGAAACTGCTGACCGCCTACGAGGTTCTTTCCAGCCGGGAGCGCCGTTTTGAATACGACCGGGCCTATTTTCGTTTTATCAAGAAGGTCGATTTTAATTACCGTTCCTGGCTCCTGGAACAGGGGGATGATCCGGCCAGCCAGGCGAAGCTGGTATTTTTTGAACTGCTCCATCTTGAAGAGGACAGCGCCATTGAGATATGGCGGAAAAACGGCGGCATCCATTTTGACATGGAAAAATACCTGGACCGGGAGGACTGGATGGATTGCCTCTATATTTTGTCGGAAGAACTGGACAAACGGGAGCAATATTATGAGGCGTTCCGGCTCCTGGTGGTCATTGTCCGGGAGGAACGGAGGGTTCCCTATTTCCGTCATTTCATGGAAGATATTGAAATGTTCCTCAGGGAACTGGTGCGGCTCAGGCTCAAGACCCAGGTGGATGATGAAACCTGGATCGACTGTCTTGAAACCCTTCTGGAACTGGACTTTTCTCCCGGCGATGAGGCCCGCTGGATGCGTTCCCTTGCGGAGGTTCTTGTGCGGATGGGAGAAACCGCCGCCGCCGGGGCCATGATCCGGGAGGCCCTGAAGCGGGACCCGGCCCTGCCAAATATCACCCGGCTCCGGCGGAAGCTGAACGTGTGAATTATCCGTCCGGAAATATATAGTAAGGTATCATAATGAAATGATAAGGTTAAAAAACGAGCGGCAAATTGACGGTATTCGCCGGTCCTGCAAACTGCTGGGTGCCATGTACCGGGAACTGATTCCCCTGGTAAAGCCGGGGGTCCGGACCATTGATCTTGATCAATGGACCCGGGACTGGATCAAAAAGGCCGGGGGAAAACCCGCGTTTTTGGGCTACGGCCCCCAGAAAAGGCCCTATCCCGCGGCTCTCTGCGTATCAATCAACAACGAGGTGATCCATGGCATCCCCTCAAAGCGGGTGATTCGGGAGGGGGATCTGGTATCCCTGGACAGCGGGATAGACCTGGAAGGCTATATCAGCGATCAGGCCCTGAGCGTGGAAGCGGGGAAGGTGAGTGATGCGGTTCACGCCCTGAACATCACGACCAACGAGTGCCTCTACCGGGGGATCGCCGCGGTCAAGGCGGGAGACCGGCTCCTCCAGATAGCCCGGGCGGTGGAGGGCCATGCCCTTTCCCGCGGTTACGGGGTAGTCCACGAATTCTGCGGCCACGGGGTGGGCCTGGCCCTTCACGAGGACCCCCAGGTGCCCAACTATCCCCACGGCCCCAACCCCCGGATGACCGGCGGCATGGTTATCGCCATAGAGCCCATGATCAACCTGGGAACCGGGGATGTGGAGGTGCTGGAAGACGGCTGGACCGTGGTCACCGCCGACAACAAACCTGCGGCCCACTGGGAGCATACGGTGGCGATTTTCAGGGATCACACGGAAATCCTCACCGAGCCGCTGGAACACTACCTGTAGGGACCGGGAATTTCGGTTTTTGCGGGCAATTCGCCGTTGTCTTCCGGTTTCTGTAACCATTCCGGCAATTAGAATTTTTTGTTAGTATACAAATACCTAATAATCAGGAGCGATAATGTATGAATATTTTGCAAAAACTGTCTTCAAAGAATTTGCTGGTCTTTAACCTGGTCCTTATTGGGGTCATTTTCGGCTTTTTTCTGGCCTTTTTGTCTTTTTCCTGTTCGACCCCGCAGACATCAACCGTCCGGGCGGAGGAAAACCCCGTAATTATCCCGGAAAACGCCCTGTCCATGGCGGAGGGGCTGCAAACTGTGTTCCGCTCGGTGGCGGACAAAGTGCTGCCTTCGGTGGTGGAGCTCAAGACCGTGTCCATCCGGCGGCAGCAGACCCCCAATTTTCCGGGGATTCCCTGGGAATTTTTCTTTGGCCCCCGGGACGGCGGGCCCGACAGCCGGGAGCAGGAACGGGAATACCGCTCCCAGGGGCTCGGCTCGGGGATCATCGTCCGGCAGAACAAGGACACGTATTATGTGTTGACCAATAACCACGTGGTGGAAAACGCCAACGAGATTATCGTGGCGGCCAATAACGGCAAGGAATACCCGGCGGAACTGGTGGGGACGGATCAGCGGAAGGATCTGGCCATGGTGTCTTTCAAGACCTCCGACAGCCATCCGCTGGCGGTATTGGGGGACTCCGATTCCGTCCGGGTGGGGGACTGGGCCATTGCCGTGGGGAACCCCCTGGGCTTCATGTCCTCGGTTACCATGGGGATCGTCAGCGCCGTGGGGCGCACCGGGGGGCCGGCGAATAATATCAACGACTTTATCCAGACAGATACGTCGATCAATCAGGGAAATTCCGGCGGCGCCCTGGTGAACATCCGGGGGGAGGTCATCGGAATCAACACCTGGATCGCCAGCAACAGTTCCGGCGGCGGTTCGGTGGGCCTGGGTTTCGCGATCCCCGTCAACAACGCGAAACGGACGGTGGATGAGTTTATCAACACCGGTACTATCAGTTACGGCTGGCTGGGGGTGTCTTTGAACGATCCCGGCAAGGAGACCCTGCAGGTTCTGGGGCTGGAAGGAAAACGGGGGGCGCTGGCTTCCCAGGTTTTTATCGGCTCTCCCGCGGAAAAGGGCGGCATCCGGCCCGGGGACTTTATCACCCAGGTGGATGGCCGGGAAGCCAGGGGGATGAACCAGCTTACCATGATGGTGGGGGACCTCAAACCCGGCGACCAGGCGGTCTTCTCCCTTATCCGGGACGGCGCTCCCATGGACATTACGGTCCGTATCGAGGCCCGCAGCGATCAGGTGGCTTCGGAAAACAAGAAGCTTTGGCCCGGGCTTTATGTGGCCCCCCTTACCGATGAGATTAAAAACAGCCTCAAGCTGGATAAAAACGCCCGCGGCCTTTTTGTGGCCCAGGTGATTGCCGACAGCCCCGCGGATGTGATCGGTTTACGGCAGGGGGACCGGATCACCGCCATTAACGGCGAGGAGGTACAGGACCTGGCGGCTTTCTACCGGTTCCTCCGGGAAAAAACCGCCAAAGAGCTGTGGTTCGGATTTATCCGCGGTGAATCTCCGCTGGCAACGCTGAAATACAAACGGTAGGGGAGCGGGGGATTTTAGAGTTGTTGAAGCTGTCCGAAAAGCGCCCGGCGGACCGGGCTTGAAAAACCTGTTCGGACAGCTTCTTTCTCCCCTATGCGCCCGCAGCCACACCGGGGTGAGATGCTTTGTTTTGAATGTTCCCCTTGAGACTGAAAGATGTGGTCAAGGGAATTCGACTATTTCAACCCTAAATTATTTGTAATTTGAGGCTGTTTTTAATCTCATCGGTAAGGGGGGCCACATA
>JAISWN010000237.1 GCA_031271075.1 Treponema sp. | reverse complement strand
ACCTGGTCGATGATGATCCGGCTGTCCATCTTGCTGGCTACCATAAAGGCGATGCGGCTGGGGATATTGGCCTTGATAAGGCCGGTGATCACATCGATGGAAGGCCGCTGGGTGGCAAGCACCAGGTGGATTCCCACGGCGCGGCTCATGGCGGCCAGGCGGGCCACGGTGCTTTCCAGTTCCTTGCCGGTGGTAGCCATGAGATCGGCAAACTCGTCTATCACCACCACGATGTAGGGTATATGTTCCGCGGCGATGTTCCGCTCCCTGATCCGCCTGTTGTAGCTCTTGATATCCCGCACCCCCATGGAATCAAGGCAGGCGTAACGCCGCTCCATCTCGTAGATGCAGTACTGGAGGGCCTGGAAGGCCCGCTTGGGTTCGGTGATCACGGGGGTTAAAAGGTGGGGAGTGTCGTTGTAGAGCTTCAGTTCCACTATCTTCGGATCGATAAGGATGAGCCGGCAATCCGCCGGGGGCTTCTGGTACAGGATGGAGAGGATGATGGTGTTGACGCAGACCGACTTCCCCGTCCCGGTGGAACCGGCGATAAGGAGATGGGGCGTGGTGGCAAGATCCACGGTCTGGGCTTCGCCGGTAATATCCTTCCCCAGTATCACCGGGATCTCCGGCCCCCGGCCTTCCCTTTTCCCCTCCCGGTACAGTTCCCCCTCAATAATTTCCCGGAAGGAAACAATGTTCCGCCTGGGGTTGGGGACTTCAATGCCCACGGCGTGTTTCCCCGGAATGGGGGCCACGATACGCACCGAGGAGGCGGCAAGCCGGAGGGCGATATTGTCCTGGAGGTTCACGATCTTCGAGAGTTTAACCCCCGGCGCGGGGAGGATCTCGAACATGGTGATCACCGGGCCCTTGCGGATCCCCGTAACCTCCGCCTGGATTTTAAATTCCTCCAGGGTTTCCCGCAGGGTAGCCGCCGCGGCCCTGGTGGCCTCGTCGATGATCCAGTATTCCCCGTCGGGGTACTGGTTAAGAATATCCACCGGAACCTTCCACGCCCCCCGGGGCTTGGGAGGGTTGGTTTTGGGAAGGAGCCTGGGTTTTACCGTAATTATCTCCGGGGGGAGAGCAGGGGGTTTTGAAAAAGGAGGAGTGCCGGGGGATTCCGGTTCCGCGGCGGTGTCAAGGTCCTTAAGGTTGTCCAGGTTGTCAAAGTCGTCAGGGCACTCAGGCTCCCCAGCTTCTTCCCCTTCCTCCGTCTTTGTCCGGGCTTCGGCGGCCCTGGCGGCCTCCACGCTGGCCAGGGGTTTTGGTTCGGGGAGTTTGATATTTATGTAAGAGAGGATTTCCCGGCGATCCCCCTTATCCTGCCGCGCCGCCGCTTCCGGGCCGCCTGACTCCCCGGCGGGTTCTTCCGCTTCGGCGGGCCGGAAGGCGGGGGGAAGATCGTCGTAACGGAGGCTTCCCGAGGGGCTTGCGGCGGCCCCGGTGTAGAAATCCTTAAGCCGGGTGTCCTTCCCCGAAAAAAGGAAAGCGTCGGCGTCAAATTTGGGTTCGGCGGGGGGAACCCCGTCTTCCGGCCCGGCCTTTTCCCCGGACGGGGGGCCGGGATGAAGCGGTTTCCCCGGCTTCTCCTCCTGTTTCCGCCTGTCCCTGCGGGCGCGCAGCCACCGGCCGAAGCGCCGGCGAAGGCCGGTACTGCCGATAAAATCCCCCAGCCCCTCGGACAGGCTCCCTTCCCAGGCGGAGAAGATCTCCGGGCCTCTTCCCGCCGCTATTTTTGACAAAAAGCCCGGCCTCCCCCTCCGTTTGGGGAAGATCAGAATTCGCAGGACCGCGATAACCAGGGCCTCGAAAACGGTAAGCATCACGGTAATAAAGGTAAACCCGGTTTTCCCCGCGATTGCCAGGAAGCCGAACTGCCCGGAATGGAACTCGAAGTCCCGGACAAAGGAAACCCCCGCCGCCAGGGTCAGGAAAGGGAAGATATTCACGCTGAGGAAAAAAATACGATCCGGCCGCCATTCCTTATCCGCCAGAATAAAAGAGGCGTAGGCCAGGTTCGCGGGAATGGCGAAGGCGAGCAGGCCGTAGGATGCGGCCAGAAAGGCCCCGGGACCGGAACCGAAGCCGGGAATTCCCAGGATTCCCCCGGCAATGGCGAGTCCCAGAACCAGCGAAACGAAACCCAGGCCGATGGCGGCGGCAACGGCGATGGCGCGGAACGTTTTTTCAGTCTGAGGCAGAGTCTCTTCGGATGGCACGGACAGCTCCCTACTTACATATATCGGCGATAAAGGCTTCGGGGTTCACCTGGAAATAAAGGTAACCGTACACCGCCCCGGCGGAAACGACTTTCCTGCCGTACTCCCTGGTCTCCCGGTATTCGATGGTTTCCAGGAAAAGATCCCCCGGCAGGGCGCCGGAAGCCTCATGCCAGCGCCGTATCCGGTTGATCCCGCCGTTGTAGGCCAGGATGCTCAGGAGAGGATGCTCCAGCCGGCCCCGAAGGTAGTTCAGGTAAAAAGCGCCGATGTACAGGTTTGTTTCCGGGTTCAGGAGATCCGGCTCTCCCTCCCCGGTGTAGTCCGGCCCGCCCTGGCGTTTTATCCGGCCAGCCATCTCCTGCGCGGTAGGGGGCATCAGTTGAGTCAGGCCCACCGCGCCGGCCCGGGAGACGATTTCCGTCTGAAAGGCGCTTTCCGTCCGCACCAGGGCCCAGAGCAGGCCGGGGGGGAATTGGACGGCGGCGTTCCGTTCCTCCACCAGATCCCGGAAAGGCCGGGGGTGGCCGAGTTCCAGATCCCGCCGATCAAGTTCATAGTCATCCCGGTCCGTGTAGGCCTTAACGTGGCGGATAAGATCCGCCCAGAGACCGGCCTCCTCCAGAGCCTCCCCTATGCGGCGGAGTTCGGGAATGGTAAGGCGATCCCGCAGCTTCTCCAGATAGGGAAGGGCCTGCCGGGAGACCCGGGCCTCAAAGAAACCCAGCAGAAAGGCCATCTCCCGGGGATGGGGAAAAGCCGCCTCCTCCCCGGAGGGGGAACCGGGAAGGTTGAGAAAGGGTTCCCCCAGGAAGAAGGCGGCCAGGGCCCGGTAATACAAAGCCCCCTCCCCCGCCCGGGAGGCTGCCTGATAGGCTATGCGGAAAAAATCCGCCCCCTTCCTCCCCTGGTCAGGGACGTAGCCCAGGTCAAGGCTCCTCCCGGCCAGGTAGGCGTATTTGGCCGTGGAAACCCGATCCCCGCCCCCCTCTATCCGGGCCAGGATCTCGGGAAAGGCAGCCCACTGTTTCCCCGAAGCCAGGCGGTAGGCCAGCCGATCCAGAATGTCCCTGAAGTAGGCATCGTCGTTCCAGCGGGGGATGGAGGACATAACAAGGGGGACGATACCGGGCGTTTCTTCGGTAAGGGCCGTGTCGAGGATATACCAGATGCAGGCGTCTTCCTGGATCTTGTTTGGGGCGAGTTCCAGGGCCCGGCTGAAGATCTCCCGGCTCCGGCCGTACTGCCCCATCTGGCGGGCAATCCGTCCCGCGAAGTAGAGCAGGCGGTAGCGCAGGGGCGGGATGTCCTGGTTCAGAAACTCTACCGGGGACAGCGTCCGGGCATCGGTTTCCAGGTCTCCGGCCCATTTCAGAAAGAGATCGGTTCCTTCGGTTCCGGACCGGGTAAACTGAAAGCAGCGTCCCAGATCGTTTATCAGTCCCGGATACCACAAAAAAATATCCGGCCGCTCCCGCAGGATGACCCGGAAACGGCTGAGTCCCTCCCCAAAGGCTCCCCGGGCGGTGGCGAGCCGGGCTTCCAGGATGGTGTCCTCCCGGAGGGTAAAAAAGCCGGGCCATTCGCGACGGATCTCCTTCAGGACCCAAATTGCCTCATCCTTGGGGATCTCTCCAAAAAAGAAGACCAGGGCTTTGTCTTTGGCCGGGTCTCCGGTAAGGGGAAATTCCGAATCCCCGTCCCCGGCGGGGCCCGGTTCGCCGGCCTTTTTCCGCAGTCCCAGCTCAGCCAGGAAGAAGAAGGCCTTTTCCCAGAGGCTCCTGCGGGCTTCGGGAAGCCCGTTGATGTCCAGGAAAAGCTCCCCGTAACGGCCCAGGGTATAGTAGGCCGCGGCCCGGAGGTTCCGTTCCCCTTCAAGTTCCCCCCCAAGGCTCCCGCCCCCCTCTGTCCCGGCGGAGGGGAGGCCCGGTTCGGGGGCCTTGGGGCCGGGCAGTTTTTTCAGTACCTGTTCGGGGTCAATATTCCCCTCCAGAAGGGGGAAGATAAGCCGTTCCGCCGCGGCGTTCCGGATAAGAGCTTCCGGGCTTTGCAGGGCGGTTTCAAAGAGATCCAGGGCCTTGGCTTGAGCCTCGGGGGAACCGGAGCCTTTCAGGGCTTCGTAAAAGGCAAGGGAAGCGGGATCCCGCGCCTGGCCCCCGCAGCAACAGCAGATAAAACAGGCCAGGACAAGGGGAAGGAAAGATCGTAAATTTCCCACTAGTTTTTCGGCGGAATACGGATAGTCCTGCCGGAAATGATCAGATTCGGGTTTTTTATACCGTTGTGCCGGGCAATCCGGGGGTAGAGCCAGGGGTTCCGGTAGAAGGCCCCGGCGATATCCCAAAGCGTGTCTCCCCAGCGGATCTTGTAGGCTACGCCGTTCCGGGGAATGGTAGCGGGAACCTTGTAGGAAGATACCGGCGCGGGCGGCCGGGTTCTTTTAGCGGTAACCGGGGGCTGGGGCTTGGCCGGGGCGGTAATAACCGGCGGCGGCGTTTGGGCCGGAGCCGGCTGGGCGGCGGGTTGAGCCGGCGCGGCGGGCTGCGCGGGGACGGTGGGCTGGGCCGGAGCCGGGGGCCGCGCCGGAGCCGGCAGGGCCGGGGGCTGGGACGGCGGGGAAGCGGGCCGGGAAAGGGCCGGAGGAGCCCCGTTATTCAAAGAACCGGCCGAATCGCCCTTGCCCCGGAAAAAGAAAAACCACAGGGCAAAACACAGGCCCAGGATCAGCACCCCGGCGGCGACAACCACCATCCAGGGGAAGACCTTTTTCTCGTTCTTTTTCTTTATCGTTTCGGCCCGTTCGTAGAGACTGGTAGGCGGCCCCTCGTCCTGTTCCAGCTCGAAATCGGGGAGTTCGTCGTCCCGAATATCCTCGTCAAAGGATTTCAGGGAAACGTTCAGGTACTGATGCTGACCGCCGACGCCGGTGTCAAGATCGATAGCCTCCGCGGTGATCTCCCCGTTTTCGGCGGAGGAGACGATCATTTCAATGGACGGTTCTCCCTTAGGTTTCGGTTTTATATTTTCTATGACAAGGCTGCCGATATAAAAGGCGTCGGCCATGGTCTTGGCGGCGCTTTTGTAGAGGTCGATTTGGACGCTGTGCTGCTTGTTGTGTACCGTGGTAAGTACCAGCCGTTTTTTGGATTTAACGTTTCCCGTTATGATGGGGTAAAATTCGCCGTTGGCTATTTTAATGCCAATAGTTTCCGCCATTGGGCCTGCTCCTTTATATAGTGTCTGCAGAGAACCAACCGGGTTCTCGAACAAGTCTAATATCAACAAACTGTCCCGGAACAACCGGACGCCAGGACAACATTATCCTCTATTTCGGCTGTTTCTTCAAATCTAAACAGTTCGTTCCCTTCTATTTCGGCTGTTTTTGTAAATTTTGAGAGAATTTTCCGTTTTTCCGTATCCCAATATACTAAACCGCGCATGATTGCAGAAAGCCTCAAAAAGGACCGATAATAAAGTATGGATAGTATCCTCCCCATTCTACTAGCGGTCATTGGCCTTGCCGGCGTGGTACTGATAGCCATGCTGATCTTTGGGCGGAACAGGGGGGATCTGAGCGCCGGCCACGGGAAGAGGATGAAAGGCCGGGACGCGATCATCAAAGAGTCCACCAAACGGCTCAATCAGAATCCCCGGGATCCCCAGGCCCTTAAAGCGATGGGGGATATTTATTACGAGGAAGAAAACTGGGCCGACGCCTTGAAGGCTTACGAAACTCTTATCGAGGTGGCGGGGGGGAACAACAAGGTAGACGAATTCAAGGCGAATATGGGATATGGCCTTGCGGCCAGCAAGCTCAACATGCAAAACGAAGCCTACCGGGGCCTGTCCACCGCCCGGGCCCTCCGGCAGGACAATTTTGAGGTAAACTGCACCCTGGGATACCTGGAATTTCAGCGGAAAAACTACGAAAAGGCTATCCAGCTTTTGGAGCAGGCCCACAAAATAAACCCGGAAAGCCCTATCGCCCTGCGCTACCTGGGCCATGCCCTCTTCAGGCTGAAAAAGGCAAAAGAGGCGATGGTGTATATCCGCAAAGCCATTGATCTGGCCCCGGACGACAAGGAATCCCTCTATACTCTGGCGGAGTGTTACTACGAGGCGAACCAGATCGATCAGGCCCTGCGGCTCTTCGGCCACCTGCGGGCGGATCCCAACATGGGCCCCAGCGCCTGTCTTTTGTCGGGTACCATAAAAACGGAAACACACCAGATCGATTCGGCTATTCAGGACTTCGAGCTTGGGCTCCGGCATCAGAACATCAAGGCCGATATCCTGGTGGATCTGCGCTACCGGCTTGCCCGGGCCTACCTTTCAAAAAACGATATTGGCAAAGCCATGCCCCTGCTCCAGATGATCCAGGCCGATACCCCCGGCTATAAAGACGTGGCCGTGCTTATCGCCAAGTACCAGGAAATGAACGCCAACCGGAATCTGCAAATATACCTCATGGCCCCCTCGGCGGACTTTGTGGCCCTCTGCCGGAAGATCGTCATGACCTACTTCCCCAAGGCAAAGGTCAAGGTCACCAATATCCAGGTAAACAAAAACGACTGGGCGGATATCCAGGCGGAGGTGGACACCCCCAAATGGTCGGATCTCATCATGTTCCGCTTTATCCGTACCCCCGGTTCCATTGGCGAGCTTATCGTCCGGGATTTCCACTCCCACCTCAAAGAGGTAAAAGCCGGCAAGGGGGTCTGTATCACCGTGGGATCTTTCTCCGAAGAGGCAAAGCGGTATACCGAAGCCCGGCTTATCGATCTTATCGAAAAAGAAAAGCTTTCCGTCATGCTTAACACGGTGGACGCCAAGGCCGCGGCGGTTGGGGCCTCAAAAAAAGGATAGGCTTTTAAGCCGGTTCCAAAACCCGAAAAATAATCATATTTACCGAAAAATAATACAACGAGCCGCATGATCGTCCTTGTATAAAGAATCGTAACTACTCAGTTGAATAGTTACGAAGAATCACTTGCTGAAAAAATAAAATTTTCTTTTGCTTTTTTTTCTTTTTAATGTTATTATGTTAATATTGGCATCTTAAAATACTCCGTTATATTCTTGAAGGCATGGTGAAGGTGTTGCGAATGATAGACATAAATCCTGAAAACGTAAAACAAGCCGTTGATTCGGTGCGTTCCGGCAGGCTTTCCCACGCCGGGGCGGTAGAAAAATACCTTCCCCGGATCCTTGACGCGGACGTAAATAATTCTCTTTCGAAAGCAGGACATTCGAAAGCAGCGTTGTTCCCTTTCAAAGCCGCCGTGTTTAACATGGAACGGGGAACCTATATCAAACAGATCATAGCCTACTTTAAATACTGCCCCGCCCTTTGCGGCCTAAGCGTCGTCTTCGCCAACGAACTGGACTGGGGCATGGCGCGCACGCAGAACGCCGGCGTAGCCGGGGACTTTGCGGATGCCCTGGGCTTCAACTACGCCTACGGCGTGGAGTTCGTCACCGAAAAGGCGGGCAGAGAGGGCAACAAAGAGGGCCTCCACGGCAACGCCGTTTTTTCCCGTTTCCCCCTGGAAAACCCTAAGCTGATCCGGCTTCCCCTAAAGTACGACTGGTTTTACAAAGAGGGGGACTGCCGCCTGGGGACGCGGAACGCCGTTCTTGCCGTGGCGGACACGCCGAAGGGCAAAATCGGCCTGGTGAGCGTACATCTTGAAAACCGCACTACCCCTCTTGGGCGGAAAGAGCAGTTTGAATTCGTGCTGAACGAAGCCGAAACCCATTTCGGAAAAAACATGCCCGTACTTATCGGCGGCGACATGAACTCTAACACCGTTGACGGCGACAGGGATGAGGATATGCGGTATCTGTCGGATCACCCCGGGGAGATGTGGCGGCGTATAGGCCAGGTTCCGTCCTACGAGCCCCAGTTGGACTACGCGGCGTCCCGGGGTTTCAGCTACGCCGACTGCAACGTGCTTGAAAAAACGACCCGCCGGAAACCGATGGACGACGGCCGCACGGTGGCCCTTAACCTCGACTGGTTTTACCAGAGAGGCTTCCTCTGTTCAAATCCGGCGAAGATAGAAAGCATCTTTCACAAAAACGGCCTGGCCGGGGCGCCGGAAGAAGCGCTGGCATACCAGGGTCAGGAAATGAGCGATCACGATATTATCCTGGTTACCTGCGGGAGCCTTGGGTGATCAAAGCGGTACTTTTCGACGCCGGCGGCGTCCTGCATACATCTTCCCCCGACGAGGCGCAGGAACGTTACTTTGTCCGGGAAACTTTGTCCACCCTGGCAAGGTACGGCCAGAAAATCAAGGCGGCGCCGGAGGAATTCATTGTAAAATTAAAAATACGCGCGAAAGAGTACAAAAAATGGAGCGAGGAAACCACCACGGAGCTTCCGGCGGCGGAAATTTGGACTTCCTTTTTTTTAAAGGACTTTAACCCGGACCCGGAAAAAGTCGCCGGATGCGCGGAGTATCTCTGCTATCTTTACGACGGGAAAAAAGGCAAAATAACCCCGCGCCCCCATCTCACGGAGACCGTAGAAACCCTGGGCCGGATGGGAATGCGGCAGGGCATTATCAGCAATATCATCTCAAAGACTTTTGTGCCCGAATGTCTCAAAAATTACGGCATCGAACCCTATATGGAGTGCGTGATCATGTCCAGCGTAGTGGGGCGCAGGAAGCCCGGGCCGGAAATATTCAGGGCCGCCACCGGCGCCCTCGGGCTTGAGGCCGCGGACTGCGCCTTTGTGGGCGACAGGGTCTCGCGGGATGTGATAGGCGCGAAAAACGCCGGGTTCGGCTGCATGATACAGATACGGCACGAGCCCTCGATTGCGAAAGACAGGGCCTTTGAATCCCCGGACTGCCGGCCCGATTTCATGATAGAGGATCTGGCGGAGATTCCCGGGATTGTCCGGGGCCTTAACAGGGGGAAAGACCATGCTTAAAGCTTTGCTCTTCGACATGGGAGGCACCCTGGAAGATGTGGCCCACAGCCCCGAGTGTAATATACCCTGCGGCAAAAAAATTCTCTCGTACCTTGAAACCCACGGTATCGGAATCGGCATGGAACCGGAAGAATTCATGAGGCGCTGCGAAGAAAAAAACAAAGAGTACCGCAGATGGGGCCAGGATAATCAGCGGGAGCTTTCCCCCTACGAAATATGGTCCCGTTACTATTTAAAGGATTTCAATATCGGCGAGGAAAAACTCAGGATAATCGCGGAGAACCTTGCCAACATCTGGGAACGTAATTTTTATACCCGCAGTCTCAGGAAAGACGCCCCGGCCATGCTTGAGCGGATCAGGGAACGGGGCCTGGCAATGGGGATCATTTCAAACACCGCTTCCCTGACCCACGTTATAGAAAACCTCCACGAAATGGGGATTCACCGTTACTTTGCCGGGTGCATCTACCTTTCCAGCCTCTCCGGTTACCGCAAACCCGGCAGGGCCATTTTTATCGAGGCCGCCGCCGATCTGGGGGTAAAACCCTTTGAGGCGGCGTATGCGGGCGACACGGTTTCCCGTGACGTGCGGGGGGCGCGGGACGCGGGCTACCTCGCCACTATCCGCATAGCTTCGGAATTAACAGCCGGCGCGGACGCGGGGTTTAACACCCAGGGGGAAGAGGCGGATTATTTCATCAGGAATCTGTCCGAAATTCCGGGAATTGTGGATTTGATTGTGGATTCATCGCGCGGAATCTGAATTCCGCGGGCCGCGGAAAGGTATTTATACTGATCCGCCGTTAGAAAATATACAGGGGGATAAAATGGGAACTATGCGGGAATCGCTGCCGGCGGAGTATTCACGGCTGCGTAAAGCAAAAAACGCGCTGCTCAGTATCCTTACCAACCCGTTCAACCTTATCGTTGCGGTGTCGATTGTTTTGCTTGCCTACCTTATCCTTGTGCCCCTGCTGGAGATGATCACAACGACATTTAAACTTCAGCAGGTTGATCTAAGACGCTTCGCCGGGTCAAGGGAAGGGGAATTTACCCTTTACTACTGGAACCGGCTGATCCGTTCAAATCTCAGCCGCGCCCTGCTCTGGATACCCCTGCGGAATTCCCTCTGCATAGCGGTCTCGGTTTCCGTTATGAGCATCCTCATCGGATCCCT
>JAISWN010000225.1 GCA_031271075.1 Treponema sp. | reverse complement strand
AGGGCGCCGTGATGTATGTTTTTAAAACCCCGGATAATCCGGCGACTGAAACCCGCCATACGATCCTGGTTCGCCTGCGCCGCGCGGGTTCATCGGGTTTTAAGATCCGCGCCCGTTTTACCTTATCCTAGGACAGGGGAATTACCCGCCGCCATCCCCAAATGCCGGGCCTTCTCCCCGGCATCCGCGCCTTTACCGCCTCCGGCAGCAGACCGAAGGGGCCTTTAAATTCGCGCCGGGGCAGGGTACGATGGGACAGGGAGAACACATGCTTGTCTGAGGAAAAAACGGCGGGGCGCCCGGTTAACGAGCGGCCTTTTTACGAAAGCGACCCTCCCCTGGACAGGTTTTTTCCCTTTTTAGCCTGGGATACCTTCAAGGCTCCTTTCTGGTTCCCCCTCCACTGGCATGAACGGGTGGAAATTGTCTATATCCTGAAAGGGAGTTTCCGCGTCTCCATTAACGGGACACAGCACGAGGGGAACCAGGGGGACATTATCACGGTTAATACGGGGCTTATCCACGGTTTTTTTGATCCCAGCCCCGGCGCCTACGCGCGGATATTCCAGTTTGGTCTGGAAATTTTTGACGAAACCCTGCTTGAGATACAGGATCGGGGCCTTCACGGGCCGGTTTTCAGTCGGCGTTCCCTCGTTACACCCTCCCGGGACGGTAAGATCCACAGCCGGCTGGAGGGCTTGCTTATGGATATTTTTGAGGAATACCAGCAAAAAGATCCAGGATACCGGCTGGTGATAAAATCGAAAATTTACGGACTGGCCGTCATGTTTCTCCGGGATATTCCCCCGGAACAGGCTCCGCAAAAAAGGATCCCCCTTAAAAAGAACAATACCCGGCATCTGGAACGGGTATTCTCGTTGATGCTTGAGAATTACGACAATCCGGACTTCACTCTGGAAAACGCGGCCAGTGAGATAGGCTTCAGCAAGTGCCATTTTTCCCGTTTTTTGAAGGAACAGACCGGCCAGGGTTTCCACGATCATTTAACGCGGATACGGCTGCGGCAGGCGGAAAAAAACCTGGTGGAGTCCGACCAGCCGGTTACCGACATTGCCTATAACTGCGGGTTCCGGAGCCTTGCCACTTTCAACCGGCTGTTTAAGGCCTACACCGGGACCAGCCCCTCGGTGTACCGGAACGGGAAAGCCGCCGTCCTTCCCTATGAGCGCTAGCCGGGAAGACCGCAACGCCTGATTAAAAACCCGCAATATTTGCATAGCGCGATTCTGATAATAGGGTAATATTACGGTACTACGGCAATGGAGAAAACAATGAAAAGTAAAATGAAAAGTAAAGCGCTGGATAAAATTATCCGGGATAATCTTTCGTCTTATGCTTTCCTCGTCCCCTGGCTGATAGGGTTTTTTGTCCTTACCCTGTACCCCATGATCTACTCCCTGTACCTGTCCTTTACCCAGTACAATGTGCTTCAGCCCCCCCGGTGGATAGGCCTGCGGAATTTCTTTATCATGTTCGCGGGAAACGCCCAGTACCCCCGGGATGAACGGTTCCTCAATTCCCTGGCCGTTACCTTCCGGTTTGTTTTTATCTCGGTTCCGTTAAAACTGGTCTTCGCCCTGTCTGTGGCCATGCTGATGAACCAGAAACTTAAACTGATCCCCTTTTACCGGACAATCTACTACATCCCCACCCTCCTGGGCGGTTCGGTGGCAATCGCGGTACTCTGGCGCAGGCTTTTTGCGGGGGACGGGGTAATCAACAGCATCCTGCGGATGCTCTCCGTTTCCAATCCCCCCTCCTGGATTTCCAACCCGGCTTACGCCCTCTATACCCTGATACTGCTGGCGGTATGGCAATTCGGCTCCCCGATGATCATCTTCCTCGCCGGGCTCAAGCAGATACCCCAGGAATACTACGAGGCGGCCAGCGTGGACGGGGCGGGAAAAGCCCGGCAATTTTTCGCCATTACCCTGCCAAGCCTGTCCCCCATCATTTTCTTTAATCTGGTTATGCAGATGATCAGCGCCTTTCAGTCCTTTACCCAGGCTTTCGTTGTTTCCGGGGGAAACGGCGGCCCTCTGGATTCCACCATGTTCTACAGCCTGTACCTGTACCTGAAAGGCTTTGCTTTTTCCGAAATGGGTTACGCCGCCGCCATGGCCTGGCTCTTGCTGGTAATTATCGCCGCCCTGACCGCCTTGAGCTTCAAGGTATCAGGTTCTCTGGTAAGTTACGGAAGCGGGGAATAGTATGAACCGGAAAACAGGAACCCTTATCTATGCCGGCGCGGCAAACATCATCATTGTTACCCTGGGCATCCTCATGCTGTACCCGGTAATGTGGCTTATCATGGCCTCTTTTAAAGAGGGTACGGCGATTTTCGGTGATCCCAGCCTGTTCCCGAAAACCTGGACACTCCGGAACTACGCAAAAGGCTGGAACGGTATCGGCCTCGTAACCTTCAGCACCTTTTTCAAGAATTCTTTTATCATCTGCGGCCTCTGCGTGATCTGCAACATGATTTTTTGTTCCCTTACGGCATACGCCTTTGCCCGCCTGGAGTTTAAGGGCAGGAATTTCTGGTTTGCCCTGATGATGCTGACCCTCATGCTGCCGGGACACGTGACCACCATTCCCCGGTACATCATATTCCGTTCCTTCGGCTGGATTAACACCTTCCTGCCCCTGACTGTGCCAAAGCTTTTTGCCACCGACGCTTTTTTTATTTTCCTGCTGGTTCAGTTCATCCGCAGCCTGCCCAAGGATCTGGACGAGTCGGCCCGGATTGACGGCTGCGGGAAATTGGGGATCTACATGAGGATAATCCTGCCCCTCAGCCTGCCGGGACTTATCACCACCATGCTTTTCACCTTCCTGTGGACATGGGACGATTTTTTTAACCAGCTTCTATACCTCAACTCACCGCAGCAGTTTACCATCCCCATGGGGCTCCGGCTTTTCCTGGATTCTTCCGGGGCTTCGTCCTGGGGTTCCATGTTTGCCATGTCGGTGTTGTCCATAATTCCCTGTTTTGTTTTGTTTTTCACCCTGCAGAAGTACTTTGTGCAGGGTATAGCCACCACGGGTATGAAGGGGTAATATCCCCTCTTAAAAAACGTGTTTGCGTACGCAAACACAAAGTCTGTCCACAAGGTTAACCGGCTTTGTAGACAGACGCTATTTAGTCAAGGAGGAAGCAAATGAAAAGAATTGCTTTACTTGTGGTTGTGTGTCTGGTCTCGGGCGCGCTGCTCTTTGCCGGCGGGAAAAGTCAGGCGGGTTCAGGCCCGGCTGAAGGGGGGAAAACCCTTATCCGCTGGGCCTTCTGGGGTAACGATACCCGGATCCAGTTGACCCAGCAGGCGGTGGAAGAGTACATGAAGGCCAATCCCAATGTACTGGTAAACATTGAACCGGCCGGAGGAACCGGCGACATGTTCAACCGGGTGGATACCCAGCTTGCCGGCGGAAACGGCCCCGACATTATCCAGATGGGCGGTAACTTCCCCGATTACGTTGCCAAGAATGCGATCCTTCCCTTGGAGCCCTACGGAAGCTCCGGCAAAGGGCTGCTCAACACCTCTGTTATCGATCCCGGCTCTCTTGCCGCGGGAAGCCTCAACGGCCACCTCTATGGGGTGTCGGTAGGCATCACCATTCCAGCCCTGGTTTACAACAAGACCATACTCCAAAAGGCCGGCGCGCCCCTTCCCCCGGTTTCTTCGACCTACGACGAATTCCGGGCCTACCTGGCGAAGATCAAGCCGCTGCTCCCCGCCGGGATTTACCCCATGAGCGATTTCGGTTCCACCGCTTCCGGTTCCACCGCCTTTGGCTACTGGCTGCGCTACAACGGCACCCCGATCTACAACGCGGCTACCAAGACCACCGCGGTTACGGCGGCGGTAGGCCAGAAATACCTGGAACTCTGGAAGGACTACCGGGACAACGGGCTTATTCCCCCCGCCGAAATCGCGGCTCAGTACCCGGCGACCAGTGACGACACCAACGATTTTATCGCCGGAAAAACGGCGATAAACTTTGCGGTGAGTAATTCTCTTGCCAATATACAATCGGTAATGGCCGACGACGTGGATCTGGTTATGCCTCCCGGCGCCGCCGCCACCAAGGCGCTTTGGCCCCAGCTCAGCCAGGTGATGACGGTGAACAAGGATTCGAAAAATATCGAAGAAGCGGTCAAGTTCATTAACTTTATGGTGAACAGCCCCGTTGCCGGAAGGATCCTGGGCAACAACCGGGGCGCTTCCGCCTCCTCCACCTACCGTTCCGGCATCGTGGCCACCGGCCCGGACGAGAAGATCAACGGGTATCTCAACGTAGCCGGTCCCTATACCACACCGGAAACGGATCACCTGCCCAACGATACGGAACTGAACAGCACCTTGTACCTTATTTATCAAGAGGTGTATTATAACAAGCTTAGCGCCGTCGAGGGAGGGCAGAAGATCTACGACACGATGATCCGGCTGATAAACAAATAAGCCGGCCGCAAAACCGGTTGTTTTATAACCGAAGCTGTTCCAAAACGGCTGATTTTGGAACAGCTTAATACCACCGATTAAAAAGCTATTTTAGAGTTGTTGTGGAGGTTTTTATGAAGAAATTACTCATCATCCTGTTTATCTTTTTAACAGGAAGCGTATTAATTTTTGCCGGAGCCGCAAAGGATAAGCCGGCGGCGGATTCAGGCAGTGTTTCTACTCAGAAGAATATCTCGATAGTTTGGTGGGGCAGTGACAGCCGTCATCAAAAAACCCTGACGGCCATTAAACTCTTCGAGGCCGCCTATCCGGATATTAAGGTATCCCCGGAATATTCGGGAATGGACGGCTATTTTGATAAACTCAACGTCCGGATTGCCGGCGGTTCTGCCCTGGATGTCATCCAATACGGCGGCGACTATGTGGAGTATGTCAGGAAGGACGCTTTCCTGGAATTAGACAAATATCTGGGTAATCAACTTGATCTGTCCTATTTCGAACAGGACATGATCGATTCGGGCCGGTACTACGGGAGCCTTTACGGCGTCTGTTTGGGTACCAATATGCCAAGCCTGATTTATAATAAATCCCTGCTTGAGCGGGCGGGAGTCCCCTTGCCGAACCAGATCATGACCTGGGAACAGCTTGCCGCCTATTGCCGGAGCATCGCCCCTAAACTTCCGGCAGGAGTTTATCCCATGGCGGATAACAGTTCCAATCAGACCATTTACCTGACCTATTTTATGCGGCAAAACGGGACTCCCATTTACCGGAATGAGACCACTCAGGCTACCGCGGCGGCGCTGCAGAAATGGATCGAACTCTGGGAAGGATTCCGGGCGGAAAAACTCATCCCCGATGCGGAAACCAGCGCGTCCTATCCCGAGACCGGGGTGGATAATTCAATAGTGGTAGCGGGAAGGGCGGTTATCGGATTCCTTTGGTCGAATCAACTGGTAGCCTACCAGGGGGCCATGCAGGATGAATTGGGGATGCTCCAGCTTCCCGACATTGAGAAAAAACAGAACTGGGTTAACCCGAGTCAGGCTATGTGTGTGTATAAAAAGTCGCCCAATGCCGACGAGGCGGTTAAATTTATCAACTTTTTTGTGAACGATACTGAAGCGGGTAAAATCCTGGGAACCGACAGAGGCACTCCCTGTTCAAGCAAGGTCCGGAACGCTTATATGCCCTTGGCCACACCGGTTGATCAAAAGATATTTGATTATTATTCCATTGCCGCCAAATACACCTCTCCCCGGGATTTAAACCTTCCCAATGATCAGGAATTTATCAGTACCTTTAAACTGATTGCCCAGCGGGTTGCCTTTGGTCAGATTAACACCCAAGAAGGCGGGAAACAGGCTTACGAACTTATTCAGCGGATGCTGACGAAATAAGCCAAATAGATAAGGCTGTTCCAAAACGGCTGATTCCTCCCCCGCTGGAAGATCATCCCCGAAAGCCTCCTCCCGCCCCTCGGCGTCGTGGTTCAACGGTTTTGGTTTATGCTCTGGCACAAAGACCTGGTCCTCCACATCGGCTGGAGCATGGGCCGCTTCTTCATCGCCTTCGCCATCGCCGTGGCCCTGGCGGTCCCCATCGGCCTCCTCATGGGCTGGAACCTCAAGATCCGCGCCTGCGTCCTCCCCCTCTGGCAGCTCCTCTCCCCCATCCCGCCGCCCGCGTGGGTCCCCATGACCATCATCTTCTTCGGCATCGGAAGCAAAATGCACATCTTCCTCATGTTCATTGGCATCTTCTACCCCGTGCTCTTCAACACCTATCAGGGCATCAAAGACACCGACCCCCGCTACCTCGCCTCCGCCCGGGTCTTCGGGGCCAGCGAGTTCACCCTGCTCCGCAAAGTCTACTTCTGGCACGCCTTCGGCAGCATCATCATGAGCCTTAAAACCGGCGTGGCGATGGGCCTCGTGATGCTCCTCATCGGCGAATCCTACGGCGGCCGCATGGGTATCGGCTACCTCCTGGGCCAGGCCAAAGACTACTTCGTCATCCCCGAAATGATGGTCTGCATGGTGATCCTCGGCTGGCTCGGCTGGTTCCTCATCGAGATACTCAAATACGTGGAAATAAAACTGGCGATTTGGAAGATCGGAAGGTGACATGATCGAAGCAAAAAGCATCGGCAAATTTTTTTCCGTGATTAACGAGAAGGGGCTGGCGGAGGGGCTCACCGCGGTCCTCAATGTGTCGCTCACCATCCCGGACGGGAAGATCGTGTCCATTCTGGGGCCCTCGGGCTGCGGGAAGTCGACGTTTCTGGAGATCCTCGCGGGGCTCCAGGCCCCCACGGACGGGACCATCCACATAGACGGCAAGCTGGTGCTGGAGCCCCTGCCTGCCACCCGGAAGGAGCAGATCGCCTACCGCCGCCGCTACCGTTTTATTTCGCCGCTGGCCAACGGCGTGTTCCGGGACCGGCCCAAACACGACATCGCCATGATATTTCAGGACTACGCCGTCTTCCCCTGGATGACCGCTTTACAGAACGTGGTCTTCGCCCTGAAACTGCGCAACGCCGGCAGGGGTTCCGGCGGCATCCATGCCGGCGGCGGGAATACCGGTGATAAAACCGGCCCGGCGAAACTGAAAAAGCGTGAAATCGAGGAAAAGGCCCTGTTCTACCTGCACAAGGTGGACCTGGCGGCCTCGGCCCACAAATACCCCTCCCAGCTTTCCGGGGGGATGCGCCAGCGGCTGGCTCTGGCCCGGGCCCTTTCGGTGGAACCGAAGATCATCCTGATGGACGAACCCTTTGCCGCGGTGGACGCCCTGACCCGGGAAAAGCTCCAGGACGAACTGTTGCGGCTCCTGGACGAGACCGGCGGCGGCGGGACCCCCATCACCGTGATCCTCGTTACCCACGACACCCAGGAAGCGGTGTACCTTTCCGACGAGGTGATTGTTTTCTCCCCCGGCCCCGGCACGATCCGCAACCGCATTCCGGTAAACGTAAAACGCCCCCGGGCCCGGACCGACGCGGAACTGGTGGAGATACAGGAACGCATTTTGGCGATGTTCCAGTACGACATCAATCAGGAAGCGGATTATTCGATATGAACGAAGAATGAAGAGGAACCACGGACAAACACGGACCTCACGGACGGAAGATGGAATTTGGAATAGCAAGTCCGTGAGTGTCCGTGTTGTCAGTGGTTAAATTCTTAATTTGAATAAGGAGAAGAAAGTGGCGGAGCAAAAAACTGAAACTGCCGCGGCTCACGGCGCCGCGAATCGCGGAATAATTTTTGATAATATTATCGCGGCCCGGGGAAACACGCCCCTGGTGCGGCTGGGGAAAATGGGGAAAGGTCTGCCGGGGATCGTGTTGGTAAAGGTGGAATCCTTTAACCCCCTGGCCAGCGTGAAGGACCGCATCGGGGCGGCCATGCTGGACGCGGCGGAACGGGACGGTAAACTCAAGCCTGGTGGCACGGTGATCGAGCCCACTTCGGGGAACACGGGCATCGGGCTGGCCTTTGCCTGCGCGGCCCGGGGCTACAAGCTGATCCTCACCATGCCGGAAACCATGTCGGTGGAACGGCGGAAGCTCGCCCGGATGCTCGGCGCGGAAGTGGTGCTCACCTCCGGCAAGTCCGGCATGAAGGGGGCGGTGCAAAAGGCCGAGGAACTGGTGGGCCGCATCGCCGGGGGCTTCATGCCCCTGCAGTTTGAAAACCCCGCCAACCCGGAGGTCCACCGCCG
>JAISWN010000162.1 GCA_031271075.1 Treponema sp. | reverse complement strand
AGTTCCTCCAGGGCTTTGAGGATCTCCGCCTCCTGCCGTTCCAGCCGGCGGATCAGGGTCTGCCGCTGTTTTACCGCTTCCCGCCGGGCGGCGGCTTTGATGAGGATCACTGGCGGGTTATAACCCGCCTTCGGGTTGGAGCCCGCCTTCGGGTTGGAGCCCGCCGTAGCGCCGGAACCTGTATCCGGGCCGGAACCCGCCGCGGCGACGGGGGCTGTTTTCATTTCCGGCGCGGCTTTGGCCGCCGGCAAGGCCGCCCCGGACGCCGTTTCCCCCCTGGTTCGCTCCAGGTAGTAAGCGTACTTGCCGTAAAAGAGCCGGGTACGGCTCTGGGGCCTGTCGCCCGCGCCGCCTTCCCTGTCCGCCGTCTCCGGGCCGGGTGGGGCCAGTTCCAGGGTTTTGGTAGACAGGGCCTCCATAAAGCCCCGGTCATGGGACACGAAAATGATGGTTCCGTCGAATGTCCTGAGGGTATCCAAAAGGACATCCTTGGACTGGAGATCCAGGTGGTTCGTGGGTTCGTCGAGGATCAGCAGGTTAAGGGGTCTGAGGAGCAGTCTGAGCAGGGCCAGGCGGCTTCTTTCCCCGCCGGAGAGTACCGATACGGGCTTGTACACCTCGTCTCCCCGGAAGAGGAAGGCCCCCAGCATGTCCCTGAGCCGGGGGATAAGGGCCGTCGGGGCTTCGGCCTCCAGGAATTCCAGTACCTGCCGGGAGCCGGCAAGGGGTCCGGCAGCGGCCCCTTCAGTCTGCCCCCCGGAAGAAGCCGTATCCGCCTGACCGCCGCCGGGCAGCGCGGTGTCGTCCTGGCAGAAATAGCCCGGCCTTACGCCGCTTCCGTAGCTGTAAGTTCCCTCAAAGTCCCGATCCGCCCCGGCAAGGATACGGAGCAGGGTGCTCTTTCCCGCCCCGTTCCGGCCCACCACCAGGAGCCGCTCCCCCTTCTCGACAAGGAGATCGAGGCCCGAGAAGATCCGCCGCGGGCCGTAACTCTTTCCCAGTCCCTCCAGGGTAAGAACCTTGCGGCCCGAGTGGGGCGGGGGAGGAAAGGGGATGCTGATCTTCTTGAGGGATTCGGGGATCTCAATAGGCTCCATTTTTTCAAGCCGCTTGATAAGTTCCTGGGCAAAGGCCGCCTTGCTGGCCTTGTAGCGGAAGCGGCGGATGAGGGCTTCGGTCTTGGCGATCTCCTCCCGCTGGGCCTCGTAGCGTTTCAAGAGGCTTTCCAGTTCCTGCTGCCGGATCTTCTCGTAGGCCGAGTAATTGCCCGCGTAGCGTTTCAGGCTGCCCTGGAAGATCTCGTAGACCTCGTTCACCGTTACGTCCAGAAAGTAGCGGTCGTGGGAAACCAGGAGATAGGCCCCGGTAAAACTGCCAAGCCAGTCCTCCAGCCTGGCCCGGGCCTAAATGTCCAGGTAGTTGGTCGGTTCGTCCAGGAGGAGGATATCCGGCTGTTCCAGCAGCGCCTTTGCCAGGGCTATCCGCATCTGCCAGCCCCCGGAGAATTCAGCCGTATCCCGCTCAAGATCCGCTTCGGAAAAACCCAGCCCCGTAAGAACCGCGGAAATACCGGCCTCCCGGCGGTAGTAGCCGGAAACTTCCACCGCTTCCTGGAGCCGGTGGTATTCCTCCAGGAGCAGCGCGGTCTTGCCGCCGTCACTTTTCGCCTTTTCAAGCCCGGCGCCTATCTCCTCCGCCCGCAGGAGCATGGCCCGGGCCGGCTCGAAGGCGGTTTCCGCCTCCTCCCGCAGTTTTTTGCCCTGGTGTACGATCCCCGACTGGGGAAGGTAGGAAACCCGGGTCCCCCGCTGGATAGCCCGATCCCCCGAATCCGCGGGGATAAGGCCGGCGATGATCTTCATCAGGGTGGATTTCCCCGAGCCGTTTGCCCCCGCAAGCCCCGCCCGGGAACCGGAGGCAAGGCGGAGGCTGACGTTTTTCAGAATGTCCCGATCCCCGAAGGCAAGGGAAATCTGGGAGAATTGCACAAAGGCCATGTCAGATCCGGGGTTTGAAGAAGTAGAGGATCATGGGGGAAGAGGAACGCCGGGCAACCAGGATCCCGTCCATACTGGTATCCGGGGCGTACTCTACGCGGAGGCCCTGCTCATCCAAGGTGTACATAAAACGCAGCGGGATCTCTCCGCCTGTTTCGGCGGCGAAACGCAGGGTAAAAGCCCCGCTGTAGCGCTCCTGCAATTCCGGGGCGAGGTACAGGTTCATATCGATGAAACCGTGATCCGCGGCGGAAGGGTTGATCGGCTGGGGGATAAGGCGCTGGTTGCCGGTCCAGGTAAAATTTCCCTCCTCGCTAAAGGAAAGGGTTCCGTAATAGGTACTGGTAAAAACCGGCCCCTGTTCGTAAATGGCGGCGAAAAGATTTTCACGCCGGGTGGTCTCCTGTTCGACGATGTCATCAATCTCGGCGGGAAGGGTCACAAAAAGAAGGGTCCGCAGCACCCCTCCGGCTTCGGTGTACTGAACCGCCAGGGTGCTGGCGGAACGGAGGCTCATTTGAAGGTTGGTTCCCTCAAAGCGCCAGGACCGGGTTCCGCTCCGGCGTATCTTTGTGTAGGGAAAGCTCTGGTCCAGGCCGGAAGTATAAATATGGGCTATCCCCGTATCCTGTCCGGGGGAAAAGCGCCAGCCCCGGGAAAGGTCCCCCAGGTTGATACGCCCGTTGTTGAGCATAATCCCGTAAATTTCCGGAGACCAGGTCTGGGCCAGCACCCAATCCAGTTCCGGGTCTTCCTCATCCTTTTCGGCTTCCTGTTCCACCGCCAGGACGCCTCCGGTATGCTCAAAAAACTTGAGCCGGTAGGAGAAACAGTAGCCCTTGCTGCCGTCCTCGGTCATAACCTGGTACCATTCGCCGGGCAGGGAATCTCCGCTGGCGCCTAGCGCCGGGCTCCCTTCCACCCGGCCAAGGATCTTTATTATTTCCCCCGCCTTTAGCCGGTAGACCCGGCGGGCGTTGTTGTCGGCCGCGTCCCTGATCGGCAGGCCGTCCTGAAGGTTTTCGGCGTAGGTAAGGGTGTAGGGGGCAAAACTCCGGAGCCGCTGCTCCGCCTTCCTCCGGCTGCCCAGGAATTCAAACTGGGCCAGGGGTATTTCGAATTTGTCGATCTTATTCTCCGCCCTCCGGTAAGAGTTGGGGATGCCCACTACCCACATCTGGCTGATGTCGGAACGGAGGTACACCGGCAACACCGTTCCGGAAGGAATCGGCGGGTTCTGGGATGACCAGAGCAGCACCCCCCAGCCGATCCTGCGGGAACAGGAGGAGAGGAAAAGCGGAAGGCCAAGGAAAAACAAACAGAGCAAAAACCGGCCTTTCCCGGCCATGATCCGGCGGATCGAGTCTCCCCATCTCCAATACATAGACTACCCCTGCTTTAACCTAAGAACCCACCGGCGCAGTACATGGGCCGCCCAGTGAGCGATAAGCAACTGCAGGCGGGTAAGGGAACACAGATCGTTGTCCAGTACCGCCTCGGCGAGTACAACCTTAACTACCGTGGAACACTGTTCTTCAGGCAGTTCCAGAATCCAGCGGGAAAGGGCGGCGCCGTTTTTTTCGCGGATGTAGGCGGAAACCGCGGCCTGGATATCTTTCGCGTGGCCGGTGATAAGGGCCAGATTTTTCTTTCGGAAGTAAAACCGGCGGCATCCCAGGTTGGAATGGTAGAACTCAAAGGCCGATTCCGCCTCGTCCATGGCCAGGGTGGGCGCCAGGTCCTGGTTTTCCAGGAAACGAACCAGAATCGTATAGAAGTAGTTTTGGGTATCCAGAATCGAAGCCATGGCCAGGATCACCTCGTCCCGCAGGTAGGGCGGGGGATTGGAACTTCTCAGGATGTCCAGCAGCACGGAAAGCGAGTTTTGGGAGCCGTAGATCCCAAAAGCCTCCACCCCCATGATCTTGAGCCGCGGGTTCCGGGTTTCGAGGATCATCTCCTCAATCCGGGGCCGGAAGGCGTCGTCCTTCAGGCGGGCCAGGGCGATGGTCGCCTCCCCGGCAAGCATGTAGTCGTCCGAAACGGCCAGTTCCCTGAGCAGGGGTATGGCGGAAAAGGCCCCGTGGTTCCCCAGGATACGGGCGGAAATGTAGGCGGTGGTGTAGGGGTTGTTTACCAGGTCTTCCATCAAAGCCTGTTCCGCGTCTTCGGTCAGGTTTTTCAGGGTTTCCATGGCCCGCAGGGATTCCATCCTGATGGCAAGCCGGGGAGATCGGGCCCGGACCAGGAGGCCCTTGACGGCAAGCTGGGAGGGGGTGTCGTGCAGGGCCCCCAGGATCTGCTGTTCCTCCGAGGAGTCACTGGTTTTGTTGAGCCTGTCGAGCAGGGCTATGGCCCGGAGATCCCGGAAGGAGAATATCACCTCCAAAGCGCCCCGGAAAGGTAGGGCCCCCAGGGGAACAAGTTTACGCTGGAGTACCAGAATCAGGATGCCAAAAATAACCATGGCGGTGTAGAGGATCTTGAAACTGGCAAAGGGGGAAAGCCCGAGGCCGGCAAGGGTGTCCAGGAGCAGCCCCGCGGCAAAGGAACCCCCCGCGCCGGCAACGCCGAAGATGAAGAAGTACAGGATCCCCATGTCCAGCATAAGCCTGAGGGGGATCAGCCCCAGGAAGTAGGTCTGGGCAATCCCCTCCGCCCCCAGGAAGCCGAAGTTCATCACAAAAAAGATGAGGGAGAGGAAGAGTATGCCGGTAGTAACATTATCCATCCCCGTCCGGGGAAACAGCACAATGGGGATCATGCTGGCAAGGCCGGTAAAGACGCAGATGATAAATATCGGCTTCGCCCCTATCCGGTCCACGAAGAATTTGATAAGGAGTCCTATCATCAGGTTTCCCAGGCCGCCGAATACGGCGTACAGGGAGACCATGCCGTCGCTCTGCATAAACACCTCCCGGGAATAAACCACCAGGAAGGCCCGGGACACCCCGGAGACAAGGGCCACAAAAAAGAGGATGCCCACAAAGAGCTTTATCCCCGGCAACTCCAGGGCGTTTTTAAAAATCCGGGTAAGTTTTATCTTGCCGCCCCGTTCCTCCACCGGCGGCTCAGGTATCCCCCTTACCATTATCCCCCCGGTTACCCCGGTGATGATCCCCAGGGCCAGGATTACGGTGTAGAGGAAGAGGGGAGGGTCCCGCCCCAGGAGCATGGCAACGGCGAAACTGGAAAACATGCCCGTGGCGCTGTTGATGATCTGGATCTGGGTCATGTAGGAACCCCGGTCGGGCCCCTCGGAAAGGGAACTGAGGATCGGGTTGTTGCCGATCATGCCGATTCCCCGGATGATGTGGAACAGGGCAACCCCCAGGACCGTTAAACCAAGGGCCAGATCCCGCCGCCCCGCGCCGGCGGCAAAGGGGGCCAAAACCACGGCGAACATGGAAACGGCCCGGCCCGTCCAGGCCACGCTGAAGATCCTGACAATCGAAAAATGCCGCGCCAGGAGCTTCCCCAGGGG
>JAISWN010000140.1 GCA_031271075.1 Treponema sp. | reverse complement strand
CTCGGTTCGCCAGAGCATGAGCCGGAAGGGGAACTGTTGGGACAACGCCTGCGCCGAATCATTTTTCAAGACCCTGAAGAGGGAACTGGAAACCTTGGACGGCAAACATGCCGCGGGGGAGGTAAGACAATCGGTGTTCATGTATGTCGAGGCCTATTATAACCGGATTCGTATGCACTCGGTACTTGACTATGTGGCGCCTAATGTGTTTAACTGTGGGCAAGTCGCTTAACTGTGTCTACCAAATGGGGTAAAGTCCACTCCCGCTTTATCTCCGTAGCGGAAGCGCCGAGATAGGGCTCCTCGAGCATCCCCAGAGGGCAGGACGCCTGCATGAGGAGTACAAAGCAGACGAAAATGGGAGTTACGGAGTTCAGCCGTCTACCGTGTTGATTCATGTTCAGCTCCTTCCCCTCCCAATTCTCCATGCGTATCCCAGGGAAAAACCCAGGCGGTCCCGGGAATAGACGGGGCCCGGGGCTTCCCCTATGGTGGCGCCAAGATCCAGGTCGTAGCGGAGGCCCACACCGGCTTTGCCGGACCGGAAGCTCAGGGCCAGATCCGCGCCGAAGCTGATACCCAGAGGCGGATCGACGTGGTAGGAATAGGATTCCGCGCTATCCCCGAATTTTCCGCTCATGGACCCCAGGGGCAGGACAAAGTAGAATCCGGCAAGGGGGGATACGGAAAAGCGGCCAAAGCTTAAAGGCGCTTTTACGAGCAGCGGGATATGGAGGGACAGGGCGGAAAAAGTGGCGCCGGACCGGGTTACGGCTTCCCCCTCCCCCTGTTGGATTTCCCGGTTCCACCCAAAGGAATCGTAGACGACTACCCCCTCCGCCTGAAAGCTGACATAGCGGAAGGGATGGAACTCCACGAACAGGGCGGCTTCCCCCGTGAACGAGTGGCCGATCCCCCCCTCGTAGCCGCGGGTGGTTTGGAACGTATACAGGCCGACAACCCCGCCCGCCCGTAGCCCCGCATACCAGGATATTTTATGAGGCTCTTTTTCCCCGCCCGCGTCTCCCGCAGCCCTATCCCTTGGCCAGTTACCTGCGGGAACCCCGGTCAATTCCGCATTGTTGAGCACTTTTACGACAGGCGCGTTGGCCATGGCCTGGTAGATCAGCCACAGATTCCAGGCGCTCATCTCGGAAAGTTCGGTATAGGCCCAGTTGAGGGTGATAATCGTCTGCCCGGTCCGGGTATTAAAAAGAGTAAGATCCAGCCCTTTGGAGGGGTCTTCCTCCCCTTCATTTTCCAGGGGGGCCACGGACAAGGTCATGTAGAAGTCGGATTCCTCGCGGGTCTCCGCCACGGCGTAGGCGGCGCCGATAAGTTCCATCTCGAAATTTTCCTTGAAATACCGTGTTTCTTCCTCCGTCCCGCCTTCCAGGGGGGCGACATGGACTTTTATCTGGGGTATCGTAACAATCCGTATGTAGGGCTCTTCCGTCTCCTCTGCCTGCGCGTAAAGTCCGCCGACGGTATGGCAAAGCATGAGCAACGCGATAGCTTTTAACACAACCGTATTTAGCCGCATATCTATCCTGCCCATGCCCGGACTAGGCCCGGTTAGTCACATACGTCCGGCAAAGCCGGGGGATTAGCGGGACAGGCAGACCCGCTGAGCGTGTGTGTGGGGTAGAAATTTTTATTTTTTTTGAAACATACTCCATTTCTTATGAATATAGTTCATAATAACTTGAATATCAACATAACCGGAAAAAACAAAAAATTCATTTCAACGTAACCAGGGGAACCTGGCACGCCAACGCCTTTACGCCCGGCGCCCAGGTGATGATCGTGGAAAGTGATCGTGGAAAACCAGGACACCTCCGCCGCCAACTCAAAAGAACGGAAACCGGAAAGCCCGGTGCTTATCCGGCAGCCTGATTATACTAAACATTCGTAATCACCCATAGTCAAAAAGCTTCATCCCCGGGTGTTCAAACTTAAGGGTGAACAGGCCCTGGCATCCTGTCGCGGGGGAAGGGAACTTTTAGCGGCTCAAGAGGCAGAGGATTTCACCGATGAACATCCGGTGGTAGTCCTTGCCGTGGTAGGATTGCTCTATCGAATCTTTGTCCAGGAAGGCGGCGGGATCGAAGTCGTGGGTATAGAGCTTGCGGCAGATAACAATATCCCGCGCCTCCCGGAAGGCGATGGCCCCCGCGGCCTTACCTTCGGCAATATCGCCGCCAAAGACAAGGGGGCTCAGCCCCGCTTCGGCGGCCTTGTCGTGATCCCGGCCGGACTCTTTCCCGCAGAAGTTCAGGGCGGCCCGTTTTTCCTCGTCAAAAAAGGAAAGGGTAAAGAGGGGGGCGGAGGCGGCAAATTCAAAGGTGCGGCGGCTGGGACGGATGAACATAAAGGCGACATCCCGGCCCCAGAGTACCCCGAGGCCGCCCCAGCTTGCGGTCATGGTGTTCCAATCCCCGCCGCCATCCGGTGCGGCGTTACCCGCGGTGATCAGCATCCAGCCCCCTCCGATACGGGAGGAGGGGGAACCGGAAAATTCCCGGATATGCCGTTCCCGCCAGAGCGCATCCGGCCCCGCCGGAGAGGGAACAACCCTTTTCTGTTTCATCGTTACACCCCCAAAATTTTGCTGTACGCATGAAGCGCCGCATCAAGCGCCGCATCACCGGAACCGCCGCCGGACCTGGCGGCCAGTACCTTCTTGGTGAGGATCTTTCCAAGCTGCACCCCTTCCTGATCGAAACTGTTGATGTTCCACACAAAGCCCTGGAACATCACCTTGTTTTCAAAATGGGCAAGCAGGGCACCCAGGGCGGCGGGGTTAAGCCGCTTTCCGTAGATCAGGCTGGAGGGCCTCCCGCCGGGGAATTCCTTGTTCCGATCCGCGGCGTCCCCGGTTCCCGGCTGGTCTGGTCCGGCAGATCGGCCTGGTCCGGCAAGCCGGCCCTTGGCAAAGGCCACGATCTGGGCGGCCAGGTTGGCCTTGAGCTTCTGCTGGCTGTCCGATCCGTCCACCGAAACATCGTCCCCCAACTGGCTGTCCGCGAAACCGACAAACTGGAGGGGAACGGTATCGGTACCCTGGTGGAGGAGCTGGTAGAAGGAATGCTGCCCGTTGGTGCCCGGTTCGCCGAACACTACCGGGCCGGTGGAGTAGTTTACCGGTATCCCGTTCCGGTTTACCCGCTTGCCGTTGGACTCCATGTCAAGCTGCTGGAGGTGGGCGGGGAAGCGGGAAAGGGCCTGGCTGTAGGGCAGAATCGCCGTATAGGGGTAGGCCAGGAAGTTCCGCTCCCAGACCCCGATAAGGGCGTCCAGAAGGGCGGCGTTTTTAAGGATGTCCGGCTCCAGGGCGGCTTTGTCCGCCTCGCGGGCTCCGGCAAGGAAATCCCGGAACACCTCCGGCCCGAAGGCCAGGGAAAGAATCACCCCGCCAACCCCGGAGGAGGAGGAGTAACGGCCGCCGATAAAATCGTCAATGTAGAAAGAATCCAGGTAGTCGCTGCTACGCGCCAGCGGGCTGGTCTCGCTGGTAACCGCAGCCAGGTGTTTACTGGGGTCAAGGCCCGCCTTTTTAAGCTTATCCTTGGCAAAAAGCTCGTTCGCCAGGGTTTCCTGGGTGGTTCCGCTCTTGGACACCAGGATAAAAAGCGTCTCCTCCAGGGGCACGGAGGAGATAATCTGGGAAGCGTCGTCGGGGTCTACGTTGGAGATAAACTTTGCCCGGAGCTTCCGCTTTCCCTCCGCCCGGGCCCAATTTTCCAGGGCCAGGTATACGGCCCGGGGGCCCAGATCGGAGCCGCCGATACCTATCTGCGCCACGTGGCTGAAGGGCCTGCCGGAGGAACCTTTTATTGCTCCGGCGCGGACTTTGTCCGCAAAGGCGCAAAAACGGTCAAGTTCCCTCAGGTAAAATTCACCGACGTTCCTCCCCTGGTGAATCACCGGCTTTCCCGTGGCGGCAAGACCGTCTTGGCTTCTCAGGAGCTGGTGCAGCACCTTCCGCCCCTCCCCAGTGTTCATCACCTCCCCCTCCAGAAGGGCCCGGTACTTGCCGGTAAGCTCCTGCTCCTCCGCCAGCTCCCCCAGGACCGCCAGAACCCCGTCGTCTACGGCCTTTGCCGCCCAGGAATAGCTAAGCCCCGCGGCCAGGGGAACCTGGCAGTTCTTCACCCGCTCCGCGTCGAGCTTTGAAACAAAATCAAACTTCCAACCCCGCGCCAGGGCGGAAAGTTTGCCGTAAGCGGCGGTTTTATCAAAATCTTTAAAATTCATTGGAGCCTCCACACCAATTTTGGAAAAAGCCTTAATCTTCCAGTTCGGGAATGGTCTCCTTCATCCGGTTCATAAAGTCCTCCCCGCTTATGCCCTCCCGAAGGGCGACAAAGACCGTGTTGTCCCGGCCGGCGATGGTACCCAGCACGTCGTCCAGGCCCAGGTTATCAACCGCCAGGGCTACCGAATCGGAGTGCCCCGAGTAGGTCTTGATCACCACCATGCTGCCCGACCACTCGATGGACACATAGCCCCGCAAAAAGTCATTGACATAAGTGCGTTCCGTTTCCTGCTGTTCATCTTCTCCGGGAAGGGTATATACGTATCCGTTATGGCCGTCTGAAATCTTGCCCACTTTGAGCAGTTTGAGATCCCGGGAAAGGGTAGCCTGGGTAAGCAGAAAACCCTCCTTCTGTAAAAGCCCCAACAGGGACTCCTGGGATTCGATACGGTAAGTTTTTATTAACCTTCTGACGCTTTTTAAGCGGATCAAGCGTTCCTTCATAACGAATAATTATTCCAAACCTATGTATAAACATACAGTAACTGAAGCTTTTATTTCAAGGGCCCGGCCTTGTCCCGGATAATCCCGGATCATTATAGACAAAACCTGAAACCGGCGCGTATTTTACGGAAAACATGCGGGACTTATGTTTTTTCAGAAAAAAGCCGATTTAATTAAGTTATGCAATTAGATTATATTAGAAGCAGAAGGTTTGGAGAGAAATGACCGGAAACAAAACCTTCCCTGAAGGGACAAAGACAAGTCAGGATGTTATGGGCCCCCAGACGATCATCACCGGGAACCGCAACGACGGGAACCTGATGGTTATTTTTTCCGAGAACGACATGGAAGCCTATGCGGATTTTATCCCACCCGTGGCGGAGGGCGCCCCTATTAACCAGACTTTGGTCCGGGCGATACTGGCTAAGCTCAACATTGCCTACGGAATCCGGTGGAGGAATATCCGGAATGGCGTAAACGAGTGCAACCAGACGCGAAAACTTGTCAAAAACGTGCTTATTGCCAAAGGGCTCCGCCCGGTAAGCGAAGTGGGCGAATATTTCGAGGTAAATCCCCACCTGGGGGAACGGTCCAAGCCGCCGGAAGGCAGCAAGCGGGTGGATTACCGCGCCTATACCCCTTTCATCATCGTAAAAAAGAACCAAACCCTGGCGCTGCTGAAGAAACGGAAGGAAGGACGGGACGGGAAAAACATCCACGGGGTTTCTGTCCCCTTTCCGGTTCTCCATCCCGACGGGGTAAGGGGCGGGGCAAACACCCGAACGGAAGGCGAATACATCTATGCGGAGATAGACGGCCAACTGGTAGAGAAAAACAAGGTTCTGGAAATAACCGATTCCCTTACCATCAAGGGGCCGGTAGGCTACGCCACGGGAAACATCATCTTTCCGGGAAACGTTACCATCAGCGGGCCGGTATCGGACGGCTTTAAAATCTACTGCGGGGGCTCAATATCCATCAAGCAGACCTTCGACGTAACCGACGCGATAGCCAGGGGGGATCTTACCGTATCCGGGGGCATCATCGGCCGGGGGCTGGGGCAGCTTAAAATCGGCGGTTCCATAAAAACCAAGTTTATTGAAAATTGCCGGGCCGCCGCCCGCAAGACCATAACGGTAACTTCGGAGATCAACAACTCTACCGTGTATACCCTGGAAAGCGTTGAGATGGGGGACCGGGGGCTTATCCTGGGCGGGGAAATCTACGCGGTCAACAAAGTCAGAACCGGCGGCATCGGCAGGAAAATCGGCAAATCCAGCAAGCTGCACCTGGGGATCGATTTTACCGCCGAGCAGGAAAAGGAAAAAAATAACGACAACCTCAAGATCCTGGACGCGAAAATCAGGAAGCTCCGGGAAATTCTGGAAACGGAAGAAGCGGGTTCCGGGCGGAGGCCCAGGCTGGAAGACATGCTGAAGCAGCTTCTGGAAGAACAGCAGAAGGCGGCGGACAAGATAACGGAACTGCTGGGGCGGGTTATCGCCAATGAAAACGCCTCGGTAGAGGTTCTGGGAGCGATCATTCCCGGAACCCTTATAGAGATCTGCCAGGTGGCTCTTTTCATCGCCGAACCCCTCCACCACGTCCGCCTCCGCCTGGATAAAGACACCGGCAAGATAGTGGTGGAAAGCCTCTGAGGGCCGGAACCGTCCGTTCCCTGCCCCTCGCGCGCCTCTGGCTTTACCCGCACGTTGAATCGTAACTGGGTACTACTCCAGCGGTTCGGGCCGGGCGCAGGTACTCTTAACCTGGTAATAAACGCCCGAAGCCGAAGCGTCATGGATGCCGTGCATCACCTCAAGCACATGGTAGGCAAACTCTCCGGAAGCCCGGTGGGGCCTTGACTCGGCAATGGCCTCCGCCATGTCGGTAAGACCGAGGCCCCGGCTGTTTTCGGGATAGTTTTTAAGCAGGGGGATCGGGGACCAGTTTTCCTCGCGGAAACGTTTGACGTAGACCGGCCCGCCAAAGGTGTTGGGATCCGGTACCCGCAAGGTTCCCTCGCTGCCGTAGATCTCTATCCAGGGAAGGGTGTGGGAATACACGTCAAAGCTGGTAATGATCGTGGCTACCGCCCCGCCGGTAAAGTCCAGCACCCCGGCGATATGGGTGGGGACATCCACATCGATCACCTTGCCGTTCAGGGGTTCACTGGTAATAAGCCGGGTATCGAAGCTTTTTTTGGCGGAACCGGATACCCGCGCCACGGGCCCCAGAAGGTTTACCAGGGCGCTAAGGTAATAGGGCCCCATGTCGAACAGGGGGCCGCCCCCCTTCTTGTAGTAAAATTCCGGCCCCGGGTGCCAGTGCTCGTGGCCGTGGTTCACCATAAAAGCTGTCGCCGCCACGGGCTTCCCTATCCACCCGTCGTCCAGCAGCTTGCGGCAGGTCTGTATACCGGCCCCAAGAAAGGTATCCGGCGCGCCCCCCACCCGCACCTTGTTGGCCGCCGCGAGGGCCAAGACTTCCTGAGCCTCCTCCCGGGCGGCGCAGAGGGGCTTCTCGTCATACACGTGCTTTCCCGCCTTTACCGCCGCCAGGGCAACCCCGTAGTGATTGCAGGGCTCGGTAATATTAAGAACGATATCCACATCGGAACTGTTGATCAGGACTTCCGTTCTCTTGATGTGGGGGATCCCGTATTCCGCGGAGGCTTTGGCGGCCCGCTCCTCGATCAGATCCGTTACCGCGGTAACCTTAACCCGCCTGCCGAACATACCGTTCAGGTTTTTGAGGTATATGCCGCTGATGTTCCCTATTCCTACAATGCCGATTCTCTGTACACTCATAACGCTTCCCCTTTATCAATAGACTTGTTCGACAACCCGGTTGGTTCTAATACATTTTTACGGAGGTTTTCCAGTCTTCCGCCTTCAGCCCCTTTTCCACCGCCACGCGCTTACCCTCCGCGGCCCAGAGCAGGCCCCGCTTCATAAGCTCCCAGGCTTCAGGAATGTTAAACACGTCGTCATGGTGCCCCAGGGCGTTGTAGAAGACCCTGCCGTAGCCCCATTTCCGGGTCCAGACCTGGGGGACATCCACTTCCCCGTTGGCGGAATGGTACCACCGGACGGTAGGGAAACGGGTGGTAGCCAGCACTTCGTTGGCCGGATCCACATGGAGGTAGTACTGTTCGGAACTTACCTCGAAGTCCTTTATCCCTTCGGTAAGGGGGTTGGACTTGCTGATAATGTTCACCGTGTATTTTGTACCATCCCCGCCGGGGTGGGATACCCAGTTGGCCCCGGTCATAAACTGGTACTCAATATTGCTACGGAAGGCGTCGCACATACCCCCGTGGTTGCCGGCCAGCCCCACGCCCCCTCCTACCGCCTCAAGGAGAGGCTCAAAAAAACCGTAGCCCAGAGGTTCCTTGCACATAGTCCATATCGGAACAAAAAGATCCAGACCCAGAAGCCGCTCCTTGTCCTTGAGGACTTCCAGGCTCCCTTCCACGCTGACTTCAAAGTTCTCGGATTCAAGGAACTTCCTGAAACGCTCGCCTACCAGCTTGGGCTCATGCCCGTCCCAGCCGCCGCAAAGAATCAACGCCTTTCTTTTCATAAACACCCATCCTTCAAACATATCAGAAGCCGTTTCAAAATA
>JAISWN010000092.1 GCA_031271075.1 Treponema sp. | reverse complement strand
AAATCCGTTCCAAGACGCCGTTTTTTGCCCAACGGTTGATTCTGACGTAGATGGTATGCCAGGGGCCGAAGGTCTCAGGGAGGGCCCGCCATTTGCAAGCGTTTTCGCAGATATAGATAAGCGCGTCGAGGAAGCGACTGTTATCAACTTTCACGTTCCCTCGTTGTTTTGGAAAAAGGTTAATAATTTTTTTCCGCTGTTCCTGGGTTAATTTCATAGCTTGAGTATGTCATATTTTCTTAGTGTGAACAGGCCCTGGTGCTAACTGTTATTCTATCTTATTACGGTATAAGGAATTAGTCAAGCGTTATGTACTAATACCGACCAGCCACTACTAACCAAATTGAATGGCTCGTGAATTTTGACAAGCGAAAAGGGAGTGATACGCTTGAACTAAAAAGTAAGGGTTCGGGTCCGGTTTGTTACCCTGAGCCGGGCAAAATGGACGGGCAACCCCGGGCTAAAGACAGGCTCTAAAGCGTATTGAAGTGGTATTCAAGAGGAACGTGGTAAACCCGAAGGAGCCCCACTGGGGAGCCAGCGGGCAGAGGATGGTATAAAAAGCACCACGGCGTTCTGTAATGGGACGCATAGCCCCTAGTGGGGAACTCCGAAAGGATGCAGACTTATACGCATGGTCTCAGATTGCAAGAAGGGGAGAAACTGGAAAAACAAAGCCGGGGTGAATACTGGTGAACGACCGGACTGTGGCTTTGGATGGATGAGTATTCATACATTAAGACAGGGAAACTCAGGCGGCAAAGGGAGCGGTGAACAACCGGAACCGGCAAGTAAGCGACAGATACTTGTTTATATGAGGCGTGAGCCGTATGAAGGGAAACTTTCACGTATGGTTCTTAGGCGGGAAGGGGCGGAGCAATCCGCCCTGACCCAGCCGACTTTTGCAGGACTTGCAAGCTAGCCAGAGGCTGGCAGAGAACCAACCGGGTTCTCGAACAAGTCTATTCCATTTTTTTTATTTGCTCTATCTTTATTTCTTCCAATTTATTTACAGTTATTTCCGCCATTTCTTCCGGTGTCCTTGGTTCTTGATCCTTGTGTATTCCAGTTCTTATCCGTATCGTTTTCATTCCAACCATTTTGGCCGGAATTATGTCTTTATCTATTCGGTCCCCAACCATTATACTTTCCGCTGCTTTACAATTACATTTTTTTAATATTTCTTCATAGTATCTTGGATCAGGTTTCGTTATTTTATAATCATCCTGTATTTCAGTATAAGTAAAATATTTTAGTAATTTCTTGTTTGATAGAAATTCCTTGAAGTCTTTCCCATATTGGCCTAAAATGCCTATTTTATAATATTTTGAATATTTTACCAAAAAATCTTCAATCCTGTCCGTCAATTCAAAATTATCATTCACTTTTCCTATTTTGTTTTTATATTCCATTTTTGATATTTTGAATTTCTCCACGTCAATTATGTTTTTATATAAAACATAATCATAAACTTTTGGTATAAACCTATATACAGCCTCTTCAATGTCTTTCCAATAATTTTCTATTGAATAATTGCTATTATATTGCTTTATTATTTGAACAATAATTTCCGCAGAATTATTTTCAAATTTTTCTTCATTGAGAATAACCCCACCGGCATCTAAAAAGATATTTTGTATCATACAATCTCCTTTATTTTATCATATATTTTCTATTTAATTTTGTCAATACATTTCCGATAAATTTTAGAGCACATTACGTATAACTGATGATTTAGTGTAATAGGCCTACTGGTAGCCCGGCAGGGAGTATTCCCGCGTTGCCCCGGTTCGGGGATCCGGAAAGCGTATGAGCCGGGAACGCAGCGCGAAAGGCCGCCGGGGTTCGGCGGGTTCTTCCGGCGCGCCGTAGAGCATATCCCGCCGGACGGGCATCCCGATCCAGGAAAGGTGGCAGCGGATCTGGTGGCGGAACCCCCGTTTAAGCCGCAGATGAAAGCAGACCCCTCCTTCCCCCTGTTCCCAGGCCAGTACCTCCGTGGCGTAGGGCCGCCCCTGATCCCCGGCAGTTTCTTTACGCCCCGGCAACAGGGCCTCTGCCGGGCGCACCGCCTTTCTCCCCGGCCCCCAGGGCCGGAAAAAACTCCGGATGCAAAAGGAAGCCCGGGGGAGTTCCCCGAAAGGGGGCGGCGGGAAACCGGGCGGCGGGCTTCCCCCGGCTCTGCATCTTGTAAGCGCGCTGTACTCCTTAACCATGAACCCCTGCCGCTGCCCCAGAAGCAGGGCGTCCAGGGCGTTCTGGTTTTTCCCCATCAGAACGAGCCCTTCGGTTTCGTAATCAAGCCGATGGATCAATCCGCCTTCGGCGGGCTTCATCCCTTTCAGCGCCAGTACCGGGGGATATATACGGGCGTACCATTCAAGCAGCGTAGCGGCCCGCCGAAGGCCCAGGGGGGCCGAGTGCATGAAAGGCGGTTTGTAGACCACCGCGAAATCCCCGGTTTCGGCAACTACCGCCGGTGAATCGCCCCAGGGTGAATCGTTCCAGGGCGAAGCGCCGCCTGAGGGATCAGCCTGAAGGGAAGCGTCAGTATCCATGGCCCGCCTTTTCCCCCTGTTGAGCATGGCGATTAAGCACGGCGATTAAGCCGAGCGATCATGACCTTGAAACGGGCCGGCAGGGGGGATTTAAAGATCCGTCTATTCTCTTCCCCCGGCAGGGTCAGGGCAAGGCTTTTCGCGTGGAGCATAAGGGAAATATCCGGGAAAAGGGAATCCCCGCCGCCGTAGAGGGGGTCTCCTGCAATGGGAAAGCCCAGGTAACGCAGGTGTACCCGGATCTGGTGGGTACGGCCGGTACGGGGACGGAGCAACAGGAGGGAATGGGTTCCCCATGAGCGGACAAGCCGGTACAGGGTAAGGGCGTACTTCCCCTTGCCGGAAGATACGGCGAAACGTTTCCGATCCCGGCTGTCCCGGCTTATCAGCGTTTCCACCCGGCCCGCCGCTACCGGGGGTACGCCCCGGACAATGGCGGCGTAGGTCTTACGAACCTTTCTTGTTTTAAACTGTTCGGACAAAAAAGCCAGGGCCTGGTCATCCCAGGCGGCTATCATCACCCCCGAGGTATCCTTGTCAAGCCGGTGGACGATGCCGGGCCGGGGCCAGGCTCCGGCGGAGGCGCCCTCCCCTGCGGGGACAAAGGGTGATTCCGCCGCCCGGATGGGCGCCGCCGATCCCTCCCCCTGGAGACGCCGGAAAAGGAGGGCGTTTACCAGGGTTCCCCGGTAATTGCCCGCCCCGGGATGCACCACCATGCCCTGGGCCTTATCCACCACGATGACCCGCCGGTTTTCAAAAATCACCTTCAGGGGGATATCCTGGGGAACCAGATCCGGCGTTTCCGGATCTTTCCAGAGGAGATCAAGCCTATCCCCGGTTTTCACCATCCGGGACAGCTTGACCGGCCTTCCGTTCAGCCGGGCCTCCAGGGATCGGATCTTTACCTGGGAACGGGACAGAAGCCCTAAGCCTTCGGAGATATACCGGTCAAGCCGCAAGGCCCCGGCTTCCGCTTCAACGGTTCCCTGGTAAGAGGGCATCAGGGGTTTGAAGGCGGAGCCGCCGGCGGCTGCGCGGCAGGTTCAGCTTCCGGTTCGGTTTCGGATTCGGCGGCGGGTTTTTGGGTAATCGTAATCGGGCTGCCGGCGGGAAGGTTTTTTATCCGCTGCTTTTCCCGGTAACGTTTAATCTGAACGATTGAAAAATCGGTAACCGCTATGGCCGCCGAAACAGCCGCCGCGATGCCAATGGTCATGATCAACTCGTCCTGGGTCATGTTAATTGCCCCCGGCGGTTTGGCCGGCCAGGGCGCGTAGAGGGGATCCCAGCCGTGGCTGTAACAGCGCCAGGTGTCCACGGCGAAAGTGGTGAAGAACATGGTGAAGGGGAAGGAGCCAAAGGCAACAATTTCGGCCCGCCGCAGGTCTTTGGCCCAGAGGGGGAATTCGGAAGTATCGAAACCCAGGGAAGGTTTCGTCCCCCCTGAACCCTGGGCCGCCGTAGTGCCCGTACCGGAGGAAGTTTGGGCGAAGCCGGAGGAAGACCAAACAGAGATACCCAGGCTGAAGGCCAGGACACAAATCGTAAGTTTTTTCACCGCCCCCTCTCCCCAAAGAGGAGCGTCCCTATCCGGATAAGGGTGGCGCCTTCCTCGATGGCTATCTCAAAATCGTTGGACATACCCATGGACAGGCAGGACCAGCCGGAACCGGGAAAACGGCTTTT
>JAISWN010000084.1 GCA_031271075.1 Treponema sp. | reverse complement strand
GGTACTGGAACAGGGCCGTATCCTGGGTTACGGAACCCACCGGGAACTTCTTTCGGGCTGTGAACTCTACCGGGAGATAAGCGAATCCCAAATGGGGCAGGGGTCTCCGGCTCCCGCGCAGCCGGAAAAGGCCGGTCCGGTGAATAACAGCGTTAGTGTTGGAGCTTTGATCCGTGTCTGACAGGGGTTTCCCCGGCGCCATACCCGGAGGCCGCAATTCAGGAGGCCCCCGGGGCGGCCTGGTAAATCCCGCATACACCGGGGGCAAGCGGCCCAAGGTTAATGTGGTAAAAACCATCCGGCGGCTCTGGCGCTACCTGGCAAGTTACCGGGCCCTTATCGTGGCGATAATCCTCCTCACCATGCTGAGCAACTGCCTTGCCCTCCTGGGGCCCCTGCTCTCCGGCCGGGCCATTGACGCCATTGAGCCGGGCGCGGGAAAGGTAAATTTTGAACGGGTGTTTTACTACTGTTCCTGGATGGCTCTTTTTTACTGTATCTGCTCGGTGCTGAACTATTTCCTTTCGGTCCAGATGATCACCTTAAGCCAGCGGACCGCCCGGCTTATGCGGAAAGATATCTTCGACAAGCTCATGGCGCTGCCGGTGAGTTTCTTCGACTCCCACCAGACCGGGGATATCATCAGCCATATTTCCTACGATATCGACACGGTAAATACAAGCCTGGCAAACGATTTGCTCCAGATCTGTACCGCCACAGTAACGGTGCTGGGCTCCCTTTTTATGATGCTTTCCATTTCCCCCATGCTGGGCCTCGTGTTCCTGGTAACCGTTCCCGCGGCGTCCTTCTTCATCAAGTCCCGGGCGGGGAAGATACACGGTTTTTTCCGGCTCCGTTCGGCGGCTCTGGGGGCCCTTAACGGTTTTGTGGAAGAGATCGTCTCCGGGCAGAAGACCATCAAGGCCTACCACCAGGAGGAAACGATCATCGCCCGCTTCGACAAGAACAACGACAAGGCGTGTACCGCATACTACGACGCGGATTACCATTCAAGCAGCCTGGGGCCTTCCGTTAATTTTATTAACAACCTTTCGCTTTCCATGATCAGTGTTTTTGGGGCCATCCTCTACCTTGCCGGGCGGATCACCCTGGGGAACATGAGTTCCTTCATCCTGTACTCCCGCAAATTCTCAGGTCCCATCAACGAGGCGGCGAACATCCTTTCGGAGATCCAGTCCGCCGCGGCCGCCGCGGATCGTATCTTCGACCTCCTGGACCAGCCCCCGGAGCCCGCGGATCTGCCTGCGGCCCCGGAACTGGGGGACGTGAAGGGGGATGTGGAACTTTCCCGCATCAACTTTGGCTACCTCCCGGACAAGCCGGTACTTAAGGATGTGAACCTCATGGCCGAGCCCGGGGCCCTGGTCGCCATCGTGGGGCATACCGGGGCGGGGAAGACCACCATCATCAACCTTTTGATGCGTTTTTACGACCCCCAGACAGGTTCCATCACCATCGACGGAAAGCGGATAGATGGCGTAACCCGTAAAAGCCTGCGCCTGGCCTTTGCCATGGTGCTGCAGGAAAGCTGGCTGTTTAACGGCACGGTGTTCGAGAACATCGCCTACGGTTACAAAGGGGGAACCGAAAACGCCGCCATGGAGGAAGTGGTGAGCGCCGCCAAAGCGGCCCAGGCCCACAGTTTTATTACGCAGCTTCCCGAAGGCTACCATACGATCTTAAGCGAAAACGGGGTCAACATATCCCAGGGGCAGAAACAGCTTCTTACCATCGCCCGGGCCATGCTGCTGGACGTGCGGATGCTGATCCTGGACGAGGCCACCAGCAACGTTGACACCCGCACGGAGATCCGCATCCAGAAGGCAATGCGCCGGCTGATGAAAAACAAGACCTGTTTCGTTATCGCCCACCGGCTGTCCACCATACAGAATGCCGATCTTATCCTCGTCATGCACGAGGGGAATCTGGTGGAACAGGGAACCCACCAAAGCCTTCTGGAAAAGAACGGCGTCTACGCGGGACTCTACCGTTCCCAGTTCGGGTAATAGAGTTGTTCAGAACCTTCAGTTTCTGTCGAACCGGAGGTTCGCCAAAAACCACTTAAAAATGTTGTTTTCCCATCAAATTATTGGAAAATACATGAGCCATGGCAGTTATGACGCGGCTATTTATATATGATTAAAATTATCAGGTATACGTCTTCTTTACCGAAAGGGTGTTACCAGGGGGATTGACATAACGATACATATACTATCGCCGAAACCAATACCACGGTTAGAATAAATTATGAAACAGATGACGGGATACTATCTGAATGGACGGTCGATGTAAAAAGAGTTTTGGCCTCTTCCTATAATGTCTATATCAGCGGCTATTGCCACCTTCGCAATGGAACACGGACTTTCCGGCTTGATCGCATATCGGCCATGTGGATAAGAGGACAAAGCGTTTCCCCCCAGGCATTTGTAGATGATGTTTGCCAACACAGCGAAAAATATCAGGCTATGAGGCGGGAAGCGTTTGTACGGGAACTGATTACCCGATACCTCCTTGATAATCATGATCTAAAAGACATAACGCCGGAGGAGTTAGAGGAACGCATAGCGGGATCGCAATTTAGAATTTCTGTCGGCGATTTCCGGGGAAACGCAAAATTAATCACGATAACAGACAACCTTTTAGACTGTGCCTATAAAATCGCTGGTAATGACCCTATGAAAAAGGGAGCCGCTGACAAATTGGTACAATACCAGACAAGTGGGCCGTCCGCACAAGGCCAAGGCGGATGCCCCGGACGGGGTCGCCAAACCCGCTAAAAAGCAAGCCACCGCTTAGCCTCCCCATAAAAAAAGCGCTGGTTGGAACCGCAGCCCTGCCCGGCCTTTGGCTCCAATCAACGCTCTTTCCTCCCCGGGTCAGCGGGGGTCCCGCCAGAGGGCGGGGAAATCATCAAATGATGAACTATACTCTAACCTGGATCCGTATAAGAATATTCTGTAATTCTTTGTATTATAACGAATTACATCAAAAAGGGTTTCACCTATTAGGTGAATGGATCATTTAACGTAATTCCTTGTATTATAAGGAA
>JAISWN010000075.1 GCA_031271075.1 Treponema sp. | reverse complement strand
ATAGACACCTATTTCTGGCGCTTCGTGTTTATCGTTGCCACCGCGGTATTTTTGGTCTTTGGCGTTATGGCAAGTCAGTTTGAGTCCTTTGTGGACCCCCTGATCATATTTTTTTCCATTCCCCTGCTTTTTATCGGTGTTATCTGGATCTATAAGATAGGGAATGAGGCCATGTCCATGTTCTCCGCGGTAGGTATTGTCGCCCTGGTAGGGGTAGTGGTGAACAACGGCATCGTTCTAGTGGACTACACCAACACCCTCCGGGCCCGGGGCATGAAGGTAAGGGACGCCTGCCTTGAGGCGGGGAGGAACCGCCTGCGGCCCATCCTGATGACCAGCCTTACCACGATCCTGGGGATGTTCCCCATCGCCTTTTTCCCCGGCGCCGGGGCCGATACCATCCAGCCCATCGGCAAGACCTTTGTGGGGGGGCTTACGGTAAGCTCCATTATGACCCTCTTTGTTACCCCGGTCATGTACTCTCTCCTGAACAGCCGCCACGACAGGAAGCGGGAAAAAGCGGAGGCCCGGGGGCGGGCCGAATTCACCGAGCCCGGCGAAACCCTGCAGCTTGCCGCGGGGGGAAAGTAGGGGGGCTTACTAATAACGGTGGGCTTCCATTTCCCGGTGACGGATCTTTATGGGACAACCTGAAGATTTTATTTTTTTCGCCAGGGCTTCCGCCAAGGCGACGGAACGGTGTTGTCCTCCGGTACACCCGATACAGATTTTTAATATTTTCCGGCCTTGTTTTCTGAAAGCGTGAACCATGGTTTCCATCAGTTCCCCTAAAAGGTGCAGGGTTCTTTGGGCATCCTCAAAACCCAGGACATAGGCGGCGCAGGGCTCATCTCTGCCGGTAAGGGGGCGCAGGGCATTCACATAATAGGGATTCGGCAAAAACCGGACATCAAGTACCAGATCCCCCGCTTCGCCCCCATATTGAAAACCAAAAGACATGATTTCCACGACCGTCTCAACCTGATAGGGACGGCCCTCAACCAGGGCTTCGATACGGTATGCCTCATCCCGGGGCAGCATATAGGAGCTGTTGAGTATGAGATCCGCCTTTGAACGGATCAATTCAAAGGACTTCCGGCTGTTTTGTAATTTCTCCGATGCTTCCTCCGGGCTTGTATTAGAATCGGCCGGACGGCGGTCGATAAGAACGGCATCCCCCGCCTCAATAAATACCAGTTTAAAAGGGAACTGCCGCGCTTCCGGCTTGCCAAAAAAGTCATCCAATCCGCCGGGAGCTTCGCCGTTTTCATTTCCCATAACCACGGCGATTTTTGCTCTCCGGGAAAAACACCGGCTCTTTGAAAAAAAACGGATAATTTCCTCCAGGCCGGCATCGTCAAAGATTTCATACCCCAGGGCCTGCAATTCATGTAAAACCGATGTCCGGCCCGATCGGGGATACCCCCCGATCAAAACCGGCGTGAATGGTTCGGCATTTTCTTCTTCTGGAGCTTTATTTGACCTGAATTTTTCCGATCCCAAGATTACGACCGCTTTCCTTATCAAAAAGGACACAATTATCCCCGGTAAAATCCACATTAATTTCCGTATCCGTTTTATAATCAATGGCGCCGAAAACAACCGATGTAAGGATAAGTTCTCCAAAACGGATCCTGACGATGGTTTCCATTCCCGAAGGAAGGGCGGCATAAATTTTCGCTTTTGCGCCTCCTTCCTCTCCCAGGCGTATATGTTCAGGCCGAATTCCCACCGTCACGGCTGTCCCGTCTTTAAGGGTTATCCCCTCCCCCCGGGGAGTAAACTCAAGCCCGGCCCCGCTCAGTTTCAGATCAATTTTCCGGCCGCCGGTATTAACTGCCTTGGCCTCAATAAAATTCATGGTAGGGCTTCCGACAAAATCCGCCACGAAGATATTGGCCGGCTGGTTGTATACTTCCAGGGGAGGCGCATACTGCTGAACGATCCCTTCCTTCATCAAGCAGGTTCTGGTGGAAAGTGTCATGGCCTCAAGCTGATCATGGGTAACGTATACAAAAGTAGAATCCGTCTCGGCATGCAAGCGCTTGAGTTCTGAACGCATCTCGGTCCTGAGCTTGGCATCCAGGTTCGACAGGGGCTCGTCCATAAAAAGTACCTTGGGTCCGGTAGCCAAAGTTCGGGCTATGGCCACCCGCTGCTGCTGGCCCCCGGAAAGTTCGCTGGGGTAACGTTTCCCGAATTGTTCTATTTTCAGCATAACCAAAAGCTCATTAACCCTGGTCTTTATCCTGCCCTTATCCCACTTGAGGTTTTCAAGGCCGAAGGAAATATTCTGTTCAACCGTCATGTGGGGCCAGAGAGCGTAATTTTGAAAAAGGAACCCCACGTCCCGTTTGTTGGGGGCCACATCAATCCCTTTGGAAGAAGAAAAAACCGGTTTTCCGTTTATAAAGATTTCCCCTTCCGTGGGGGTTTCCAGCCCCGCAATCATCCGCAGCGTCGTTGTTTTACCGCAGCCTGAAGGTCCCAGGAGGGTCACAAACCCGCCGTCAGCGATTACGAGATCCAGATTATCCACGGCCGTAAATTTGCCAAAATATTTTGAAACCTTATTCAGCACTATCTCGGGCATATCATCCTCCGATTCCCTTGTCTATTGACGCCCCGGTCAGCTTGTTGATTATCGTATTAAAAAGCAACACGATAACAACGATCAAAAGATTGATGGCGTTGGCATATTGACTCCAACCCTTTTCGTTATATTGGAAAAGCATGGTGGTGAGGATCCTGGTTGACGGGACAATGAGCAGGACAAAGAGAGACAGCTCCCGCATGCAGGAAATAAAGGGTAGGAGATATCCGGAAAGAAAACTCGTTTTTTGTATGGGGAAAATAATTTTCGTCATCCGTTTCCACCAGGGTATGCCCACGATAAGCCCTGCTTCCTCAATCTCGCCGCTTAACTGAAGCATGGCATTCATCCCGGATCGGGAGGCGAAGGGCAGATATTTAACGGAACCTACCAGTACCAGCAGGGCAAATGACCCATAGAGGGAGGGAATAAAAAGGTTCTGTTTGGCAAACATGGAAAGATAAATCGCCCCAAACGCCATGGACGGCATAAGGTAGGGGAAGAAGGCCAAATTGTTTACCAGGGATGAAAGTTTGCTTCCTCGCCGCCGGACAATGGCGTATCCCGCCAGGGCTCCGACGGTTCCCGAAATAAAGGAAACCACCACCGAAAGCCGCAGGCTGTTCCAAAGGCCCAGGTATATATACCGGTTTAAGAGGATACCCGGCTCCCCGCCGCCTATATCTTCCCGGCCTTCCCCCACCCAGAACTGAAGGGTCAGGTTCTTGAGGGAATAATCTCCGGGGGCCATGATAAAAGACTCCACCGCGAAGGTAATTAAGGGCAGGATGGCCACAAGCCCTACAACCAAAACAAGGAATATTGAAACGGGCAGACGCATGCCCTTGAGTCTTACCAAGGCTATATTGGAGCTTTTCCCCGTTACGGTGGTAAAAGATCGCCGTTTTCCCACGAACCACTGTTGAAAAAGAAGTATGCCTGTTCCCATGACGATCATCACCAGGGCCATAATGTAGCCATACCCCGGATTCAGGCCGTTCAGGGTACGGTAGAGCTGGGTGGTCAATACCTGAAAACGGACCGGCATCCCCAGAAAGGCGGGAACCGCAAAGGCGCTCATACAGCTTGAAAAAACCAGGAGAAAAGTTGAAAGCACGGCGGGCATAACGATGGGTAAAGTAATCCGGGTAAGGATCTTTAACCTTCCCGCTTTGAGGATCACCGCCGCTTCTTCCAGGTTGGCATCCATGTTGCGGAGTATGCCTCCGATAAGGATGTACGCAAAAGGCGCGTAATGGAGGCCCTGGACTATAATGATGGGGAAGATGCCGTAGGCAAACCAGTCCGCCGTTTCTATGCCGGTTATCGCGGAAAACAGCCCCTGAGCGCCGCCGATAAGGCGGTTGCGGAAAAAGTTGCGCCACGCCATGGCCAGCGTCCAGGAAGGCATGATGTAGGGGAAAATAAACACCACCGATATAAAAGATTTCCACTGTATATCGCTCCGGGTAATCAGCCATGCCACGGAACCACCCACCAGAATAGCAACCACACAACTCCAGAGAGACACCACAATGGTATTCCAAAAGGGCCGGTAAAAGATATTGAGACTGGTTTCACCGTCCAGGAACACCTTTTTCCAGTGAAAAGGCGTTAATTCTCCGATTTTAGAACCCCGGACGGTCATGACCTCTGAAGGATGCACAATTACCGTATCCCTCACCAGAGACAGGAGGGGAAAAAGGGTAAGAAAAACCAACAAGACTGCCAAAACCACGAGGATTATGTTATGTGGTTTTCGTATAAAGGACCGAAATTGATTAACTTTTGTCATAAAAACCACCGTCCTTTTTTAGGGAACCGCTAAAACCCAGCCGGGTTTTTTAACAGCTCCCTTTAACAACAGGAAATCCACGTCTGAAAAACGGCCCCTTTCAATAGGCGATATTATTCACAAATTCTTCCACTTCCGCCCGGTGTTCAAAGAGGTACTGAGGATCCTCAGGGATCAGCCGGGGCTCCCAGAATGAAACCGGATAATCCCCCGCGTTAACCGGAATATTCGGATTGGATGAATAGGCCCCCACATCTTTTGCCCAGGGCGCGAAGCCTTCCTGGGTTAAAAGGTATTCGATAAAGAGTTTTGCCGCATTGGGATGTTTGGCGTTGGCGGTAAGGTGTAAAAAAGCGGGGTACATAAACCCGGAAAAAGGCTCTATCTCTGTCATGGGCAGGAGGGCAAGATTCTTGGAAGCGTCAAACCGGGTCTTGGAATACACGAAAAGGCCCATGGTGGTTTGGGGTTGACCCTTGATGCCGATATTTTCGGATATGGTAGTATCGCTATTGCCCAATACCAGGCCGTTTCCAAAAAATTGTTTAATCCATTCATAACCGGCGTTTTTCGTGGTCAGGACGAGTTTACGGCCGTAAAGCTTTTCATAGGCCTGTTCAAGTTTGGCGCTCCATTCGGGGGAAGTCAGCATGGTAAGAAAATTCATGTTCACCCCTTCGGTATTGGGGTCCTTGAACTGGATAAGCCCCTTCCATTTGGGCTCCGTTACTTCCCATGCGTTTTTGATAATCGGGTTCTGGGTTTTTTCACTGTTAAAAATAAACACCTTGTTGATAAGCTGAAAGATCAGAGGATCCTGATAACTCCGGGGGATGACCTGCTTCATGGATTCTGGAACGTAATTAACCAGAAAACCCGTGGCGATAAGCTGTCCGTAAACCCGGCCTGAGTCCTGGGAGATAACAAAATCCGCCCCATCGATACGGCCCCCTACTTCTTTGGTAACCTTCTCGATTAATTCACCGTCCTTTAGGTTGGAATATTCAACCTTGATGCCGTAACGTTTCTCAAAACTTTCCGCCGCATTGGAAATCCGGGAAGTAATGGAATAAACCACCACCTTTCCTTCGGCCTTCGCCGCCGCCACCAGTTCGTCATGGGTTAAAACTTTTTCCGGCGCCCCGCCGCCCTTGGAAGCCGCGCCTTGGCCCCCTCCAAAAACATGAACCGCCATTAAGGCGACAAGGATCGCCAAAATTCCTATCTTTTTCATGATTTTCTCCTTTGTGTTAAATTTTGGTTAAAATTCATCATAATGTCCATTCTCCATTACTTTATCTCCGCTGTCAAGGAAAGAAAAAACGAATTAACGAAAACCGATTAATGGGGCCTTTTCGAGGAAGCCTTGTTTCCCTCTGCCTGAAAAACATCCTTCCGGGCATCATTCCCGGCCCATGGACTAAAGGGCCCTCTTTGTGGTATAATAAAACCTAATGACTAAGGCGAAGGGCTTTCAGGTAAATCAAAAGGTAGTCTATCCCAGCCAGGGGGTGGGGATCATTAATTCCATTGAAGAAAGGGAATTCAAAAGCGCGAAGATCCTTTATTATGTTATCTACCTTGAAGTTTCGGATATGACCATCATGGTTCCGGTGGAAAAGGCCGAGGGTTTGGGGATACGGCCCATCGTTCCCAAGGACGAGGCCCAGAAAGCCCTGGATCTGATCGGCGAGGATTTCGATCCCATCCCCTCGGACTGGAAGCTCCGGTATCAGATGAACCTTGAGCTTCTCAAGAAGGGCAGCGTTACCGACATCGCCATGATCGTCCGTTCCCTGTACCACCGCAGCAAGGTGAAAGAACTGCCTGTTTTGGAACGGAAGCTTTACGATTCCGCCCTTAAGCTGCTGGAAGACGAAATCGCCTATTCCCTGCGTAAGAACCGGGAAGAGGTGGAGAATCTGATCTTTGCCCGTCTGGAATCCAAG
>JAISWN010000020.1 GCA_031271075.1 Treponema sp. | reverse complement strand
AAGACCAGGGCATTTCCGGAGGAGTGTTGACAAAGTTGTTCCGTACTATGCCGTAACTGTCGCCTTCCCAGAGGATACCAATGTGGTAAAATTGATCCGCCGTAATTTCGAGCAGCTCTCTCATCAGGCGGATCTGTTCTTCCCCGTCGCCGGTTCTCTTGACTTGATCATACAAGGCCATTTGTCTTTTTACCGGTTCAGGCGGCTCCTCCGGCTTGGTGATGGAACCGGTGCCCGAAGGATTGATGTACCACTCCCTCCATCCCGCGGCCCACCAGCAGTTTCCGTTGGCGGGGAAAAAGTACCGCGGATCCGTAAGGACATACTGGCCTACGCCGCCGCCGAAACGGTGCATATCCGCGTCGAATTCATGGTTCGTCCTTACCCGGAGATCATGAAGGGTCCGATCAAGGGTGCGCACCTGCATGTCTACGCCTACAGCTTTAAAGTAAGCCTGGAGCAGGGACGACATATTGACATATTCAAGACGGGCTACGTCAAGTTCCAGGATAAAGGAAAACCGTTTTCCGTCGGGCCCGATACGGTAGCCTTCGCTGTCCCGTTTGTCGAGCCCGGCCTTGTCAAGGTGTTCGTTGGCCTTTTCGGGGCTGTATTCGGTGTACTGTTTCGCAAGCCGCTCAATATAAAAATCGGTCCCCGGCTTGGGCGCCACCTGGGCGGGCGTACCGGATCCGGAGTAAACGATATCGATGATTTCTTGCCGGTTTATCGCGTAGGACATACCGATACGGAAGTCTTTCTTGCGGAAAAGCTCGCGCCTGACCGGATCGGGATGGCTCAAATTGAACATCAGTACGGCGTTGTTGGGCTCAACCTGGAGAGTCGTAAAGAGGCGGTAGCCGCCTTTTTCCTGATTCTCAAAGATAACCGGTTTATTGGCGGCGGTAGCGAAATACTGATCCTGCCAGTCAATTTCGCCGTTCAAAATCTTTAGAATAAGAACTTCCGTATCCTGAAGCAGATCGTAGACAATGCGGTCAACGTAGGGAAGCTGGTTGCCCTCGGTATCGACTTTCCAGTAGTAGGGGTTCCGTACGGCCACAGCCTGGGAAGCGGAGCCGGTGCCGGGAGGAGTCTCAAACATCCAGGGCCCCAGAACGGGCCGCTCCTTGGTCCGTATGGCGTCATCGCTACAGCACTCCGATCCGCCGACCGAGGTAAACCAGGCGGAATAATCCGCAAAACCCAGCGCCTTGGCGTCGGCATCGGCGTTAGGGTTGTACTTCTTTATCATCTTGCTGAAATAATGCCGGGGCAGGAAACCTTGTCTTGCATCGACAATGGACAATTCCTGGAGGAAAAGGCCGTTGGGTTCTTTAAACGTATACTTAACCGTATAGAGATCGATCTTTTCGAATGTTACCGGATTATCGCCCTGCCGGAAATGCGCAGGTATTGCCGGAGTCAACTGCTTATCGGTAAAAACATCCTCAAAAAAGAAAGTGAAGTCGTCGGCGTCAAAGGGATCCCCGTCGGACCACTTCATGCCTTCCCTCAAATGAAAGGTATACTCCCGGGAATCCGGGGATACGTCCCAGGATGAGGCGATACCGGGGATCACACCTCCCCAACCAGGACTCCAGCGCACCAGATTCTCGTAATGCTGGTAACGATTCACATGGGTCAGAATACCGCCCACCTGAGCGACCCGCCAGGTACCGCCGTATACGCCTATTCTCTCCAGAGGTTCGATAACCAGGGGATCTTTAGGGATACGTTCTTCCAGGGGAGGGAGCTTCCCTTCCGCGACCAGTTTTGCAAGTTCCGGCGCTTCACGGGATTTTACAGCTCCCGCCTGCGCGTCCGTCCCTCCTCCAGTTTCCTTCTTGCCGCAGCCCGTAAGGAGCAGGGTAAGACCGAGTAAAACCAATAATAGCTTTTTCATCTATTCCTCCATTGGCTAAATCATAAAATATGATTTTATAATGGAAGAATTGAACCGCATAGCGGTAAAAGTTTCAGAAATATGTATACTTTCTTCGTCTTCCGGAATTTACGCTTTCGAGTAACAATTCAGTCACAGCGCACGCCTACTTCCGCTTGATTCCGAGGATGGTTAAATCATCGTACTGTTCGTCTTCTTTTAGGTAAGTATAGTACATATAGGCGTCATTGCCCGGGGCCTCCCGGGGCCAGGAGCAGTAATTCCGGTACTGGAGGAAATGGGTTTTGAGAAAGGCGTCCACCTTTTTATCCACCAGAATCCGGCTGGTATCGTCCGCCTTAGGATCCCGGTAACAGCGGAACATCCTCTCCACCGAGACCAGGGCCATAATAACTTCCTCCACCGTGCCCTGGCAGGAGCCAAAGTCAAAAACCAGTTCCCTGCCTTCCCCTTCGGGGTTATGCCATTTGCGGAGGGTATAGGCCTGGCGGTTCATAACCGAGTTGATGATCCCCTCTACCCGATCCGGCCCCAGTTCTTCGTTCTCCTGGCCGACCACGTGGTTCCCGTGGGAAGTGTCGGCAGGGGCGTTTCCTTCGGCGCAGGGGATCTCTTTAAAGTCCGTGTTCCGGAACCTGCGTTTGGCTTCCTCAATGCCGTCGGTGTAGAGGAAGAGGATGTCCCCCGGATCCAGGGTCATGGTCTGCACCTGATAGCCCCCCTTGGACTCTACCATGAAGTTGGGGAGTACCCCGGTGGCGGGGGTTTCGGAGAGGGAGACGGTTTTGACCCTCTTTTCGGAAGCGTCGAAGATGTGGATCAGGTTGTCCCCGGCGTTGCAGAACCGGGCTATGCCGGTCTGGGAATCCAGGAGGCAGAGGGTAAAAGCGGCAAAACGGCCCTTGAAACCCAGGGTTTCGATAAATTCATTGATCTGGTAGACCACTTCCTCTATGTGCATGCCTCTGGCGCTAGGCTTCCACTGTTTGAAGTAGTTGAGAAACATGGTGGCTACCTGGATCATGATGAGCGCCGCGGGGATGCCCTTGCCCGCCACGTCGCACTTGATAATGGCGTAGTAACGGCCGTCCAGATCCTGGTAATCGAAATAGTCCCCCGAGACCCCCTTTGCCCCTTCATAGTACCCGAAAAACTGGATGTTTTTGGTGTCTTTAAAACCGGAACTGAGTTTGTCCCCTTCCTGGTTAAGATCCAGGGGGATGAACTTTTTCTGGATCTCCTTGCCGATTGACAGGTCGGAGGCGGCTACCGCGGCTTTTACCAGGCCGTGGGTCATGTCATTGATGGTACTGCCCAGTACGGCAAGCTCGTCGTGGGAGCGGATCTCTATCTCCAGCCCTTTCAGTTTTGCCTTATCCTCAGTGTCCCGGATCTGTTCCACGTGGCTTACCAGCCGGAGGATGGGGCGGATGATCAGGCTGGAAAGGGCCAGGGCGCCCAGGGCGCCCAGGCTCAGGGCTACCAGGGCCACGAGGAGGATAATCCTGAGGAGCTGCCATTGGCCTTCGGCGATTTGGGCCAGGATAGGCTCGGTGGAAACCTCCAGCCTGATAAGGCCGCGGAAGTAGTAATCCTCGTCCCCCTGGCGGTACAGGACGGGCTTAAAGAGGATATAGCGGCGATCCCCCGCCTGGCCTGAAATGTCCAGGGAGAAGGCGGGCTCCGAGCCGATTTCCTGGGCGATTTCCGCAAGCTGCGCGGTAAGCCGGGTTTCCAGGGAACGGCTGGTTACCTGGATATCCTCAAGACGCTGACGGCTTGCCCTGTCGGATTTTAAAGCCAGGGAGGCTCCTTCCCGGTTGAGTTCGGAGATGCTGCGGGAAAGCTCCCCCACCTGCTGCCGGGCCTCCCCGTTGAGTTCCCGGCTGATGTCCTCAATCCGGGGGGACAGGGTATCGGTAAGCCTGGACACCCCCGGCTGAAGTTCCGCCGTGTCTATTTTGGAGAGGATATCCGGATCGTTGGTAGTCCAGACATGATCACTGAATATGGTGGCCCCGGAGTTGTAGCCCGTGATGGTTACGTACAGGGCTTCCGGCACGGCGGCGATTTGGGCGGGAAGAAAGCCCAGTTCCAGCAGGTTCCGTGAGGGGATGTAGGCCCGGGCGTTTGAGGCAAGGCCTTCCAGCAGCACGGCGGAGCGGTTCCAGAGGCCCCGGAGCAGGGTTTCCTGCTGGGTTCTGGTCATCATGACGTAAAGGGGCGCCGATACCATCATGACTACCACCAGGACCAGCGCCACCGTAAAGGAGGCGAGCTTAACCCGCAGGCCGATACTCCGGCGTTTGATTTTCGAGAGGCTTTTTTTCTTTTCCGAAGGCATAAAATCTCCTGTTAAAAGGGCGGCTGCTTCCAGCCTGAGGGCCCGGGAATCGAATACCGCCCCGGCGGCCCCCCGGATCAGGGCAAAGAAACCGGCAAAACATACAAGCAGAACCGTGAAAAGGATCAGCAGATCCGTGCCGAAGACCCATTTCCGGCTCTCCCGGAAAGTCCAGGCCGGTTTCCATACCTGGGAGTAATCGCCGAATTTGACGGTTCCCGTTTCGTCTACCGTCACCAGCGGGGGGGTAAAGAAGATGCCCCGCAGGGGATGTTCCACCCCCACCCGGTACAGCCCTTCCTCGATATTTTCCGTCACAAAGTTGTCAATTTCCCGGTCCGAGGCGACCCGGAATTCCCCCCGGGAGAGGAGGTATTCCCGGTCGTAGGGGGGGAGCCCGTCCCGATCCAGGATAAGCCGGGTAATCAGCCCCCCCTGGGAGAAACCCCGGCCGATGATCCGGGCCGAAAACACCCCCTGTTCGTCCTGGTGGGTCTCCACGTAGGTGATGTAGGTATGGGGGATGTACTTGTCGGTTTTGAAGAAGAGGCTTGACTGGGGGCCGGTGTTTCCCACTTCGTCAACGGCGGACACGGTGAAACGCCAGAGACCGTCGTCCTGGTTGTCAAAGGAGGCGCTATGCCCCTCCCCTGTTATCCCGGGGGGAAGGGCGGCGGGCAGGGGAAAACGTTCCGCCCCGGCGGCCTGGAACTCTTCCCCCCCTAAATCCGCCAAAACCGCCGCCGATCCCAGGTACTCCAGTTCCCAGGTGTAACCGGCAATATCCGAAGCGGGGGGCGGGTTCCATCCCAGGGAGAAGGTATTGGAAAGGAGGAAGCCCCTCCCGTCTGTTTCCGGGGGGATGATAGCCGCCGCGGGGGGCGGGGTGGTGTCCCGGATATACTCTACCCTGGCGGGTTCCGACCAGTTTCCCGCGAAATCCCGGGCAATAACGCTGATATACCAGGAGCCGTCTTCGGGGATATGGATATCCAGAACCTGAATTTCGCCGTTCCTGTTTTCCAGCATGATCTCCCGCGGGGGACTTTCCCCCTCAAACCTGCTGAGAAGGTAGGAATAACCGGAAATACCGGAAGAATCCCCCGGATCGCCCCAGGATACCCGTATCCGTTCCCCCCGTCCCCGGCCCGAGGGGGTAAAATTCCCGGCCGCCAGCAGGGGAGGTTCCGCCGTGGAGTCGGGAAAGAGGGCGTAGATACGTCCCCCCTCCCGGGAATTGTTCTGCCAAAACACGAAAAACTCATCCCCGTCCACCACCGGCCGGCCAAAAGAGGCATCCCCGCTGGAACCGGAAAGGTCGGAGTTCAGCCAGTTTACCCCGTTATGCCGGGCCAGGTAGATCCGGTTGGCCCTCCGCCGGTTGTCGAACCAGACCACCATAGGGTTTCCCCCGCGGAGAAAGGCCACCGGGTTGTTGCAGTAAGCCGTTTCCCGGTTTACCCGTTCCGCCGGCCCGCCGGGGGAGCCTTCCCGGTCAAGGACGGCGCTGTAAATCTGGGGAAAGCCGGTTCCGTAACGCCGTTCCCAGGTAAGGAAGATCCGCCCGTTCCAGGGGATGATATGGGCCCGCTGGTTGTCGAAACGCTCGGGATCGGCCCCGGTGTTGCTTACCGGGTCCCGGAAACCGGTTATCCGTTGGGGGGGCGTCCAACTTAAGCCCCCGTCATCCGACATTTTGAGGAAGAGCTGAAAGGCGGGGATGGTTTCCCTGCCGGGCACGAAGGACTGGAAGATCACGTAATCCCGGGAATCCAGGGCCGCGTGGGCGGGGAGGAAGTTGAGCTGAAGGGAAGGCTCCTCCACGAAGGGCAGAAAGGGGCTCCAGGTACGGGCGTCGCCGGAGCGGGAATAGTAGATCGACAGGGATTCCCCGATGCTCCGGGTAACGAAGAGGAGGTAGCCCCCGTCGGAGCGGACCGCAAGGCGGGGCGCCACAGAGTCCTCGCTTCCCATATCAAGCCGGTAAGAGGAGAAACTGCGCCCCAGATCCTCGGAGACGAGCAGTTCCGTTTGGGCGGTGGAGGCCGCCGCGGCGATGAGTATCCTGCCCTGCTTATCCAGGGCAACGCTGAGTATCGCGGGCTCGGCCCCGGCGTAGCTGTAGGGCCCCGCCACATTGGGCAGGATACGCCAGGGTTCGCCGGGACTCTTGAGCCCCAGGGAAACGCTGATCCGGGAACTTTCCCGGTCATCGGAAGAAACGGCGGAGGACTCCTGCCAGGCGATTACCGAAAGGTTCCCGTTGGAGGCGGAAACGGGGAAGGAACCGGAGATACCGGAAAAGGCGGCGGGCAGTTCCCAGTAGAGATCCGCCAGGGCCCCCAGTTCCGGAGGGAACAGGGCAAGGCGGAGAAGAGACAGGGCCGCCCCGAAACACCGGAGGCCCTTCCTGAAAAAACCGCTCATAGAACCGAATGTATCCTTCGCTCCAGTTCCAGGATACGGGTCGAATTCCGGTTCCGGGAATCCTGCAGAAGCTCTTCCACTATTGCCAGAGCCACCAGGGTATTCCCCCGCTGGAGTTCCCGTACCGCCCGCTGGTACTCCCCTTCGGCGGCGCTGGAAAGGACGATATTCCCCGATTCTCCCATCTCCGTTTGAAGCCGGTCTTTCAGGGACATGGCCTGGGTATTGTTGGGGTTAAGGGCAAGGGCTTCGTTGAGCTGCCGCAGGGCCACCTCGAACTGGAGCCGGGCCTTACCCTCCACGATCCTCCTGGCAGCCGTGGTGAGTTCGCTGGAACGGGCCAGGGTAAGCGGGTCAGGAGGCGCGGGGCGGCGGCCCATATCAATTTCCGCCTGTACCAGGGCGTTCCGAATTCCGGGATAACGGGGGTTGAGTTCCGCCAGGTTTTGGAGATCCGCGAAGGACTCCAGGGATTTCCGCTTGGTTCCCGCGATGGCGTCGTTAAGGCGGCGCTGGAAGGATGCGTTGAAAGCCGCCGGATCCGTAACCTGATCTATCCGCAGTTCCAGGAGCCCCGCTTCCTGGTTCACCGGGAACATGAGTTTTACCTTCTGGATCATGTACCGGGAGTCGGCAAGCCGGGCAAGGCCCTGGGAGCGCCGGCCGGTTTCTATGAGACTGACCCCCTCCTCGTAGTTTTTCATAGCCGCCGAGAGAAACTGGCTCATCTCCGGGTAGAGCGGCGCGGTGGCGGATATGACCCGATCCGAGCGGAGGGCCAGGGCGCCCCGGACAATGGACAGCCAGTAGACAATCTCCGGATCCTCCAGGACGTTGATGGCCTGCCGGCGGGTCTGGGCCCTTACCAGAAATTCCTCCGCCTGATCGAAATCCCCGGCGAAATAGGCGCTCCTTGCGGCGTTCACCATACCCCGCATCTCCCGTACCGCCGTCTCGTTTTCCCTCCGGTGAATATCGGCCCCCAAGGCTACGGCGCGGGTATCCCAGTCGCTTCTGAGAGAGGCGGATTCCTGAATCGCCAGGGAAGCGGTGTAGCGCTCGGCGGCCCGTTCCAGCCGTTCCTTGGCCGCCTCAAGGTCATTGGCCGCCGCCGTGTTTTGGGCTTCCCGGAAGTAACGTTCCCCCTCCAGGCGGAGACTCTCCGCCTGGGCAATCCGGGTTCGGGCGTCGGCGGCCAGGTTTTGAGCCTCCAGCCGGAGGGAAACCAGATCGTTGAGGGCGGTCCCGGCATCGGCGCGGAGGGAAGCAATCTCCGGCAGGCCGGAAATATCCCCTTTTTCTTCCCCGTACCGGGCAAGGAAGATCCTTCCGGCCTCCAGGTCCCCCTCTATGACCTCCCCCATCCGGTTAAGGATCTCAAGCCCTTCGGCGGGATAGGGCCCGGCAAAGCCGGAAACCGGCCCGGTTTCACCGGCATTCCGGTCCTGGGGAATCCCCCGGATATATCTTTCCGCGCCGGCAAATTCTTCCCGCCGGTCCGCCAGGCGCCGTCCCATGTCTTCGCCGGCCGCGGCGTAACGCCGAATCGCGGAACGGGAAGCGCCCAGGGCTATCAGGCCGCGGAGAGCCGCCTGCGCCGCACGGGCTTCCCCGATGTAGTTCGGAGCGGGGAAATTCCCGGCCTCACCCGGGGAGGATGCGTAGGCCCCCAAAGCCGCGGATTCCCGATCCGCCCGGGCGATAAGATCGTCGATTTTATCCTGGAAATCCCGGTAAGAGTCCCCCAGGCCCTCCTCCCGGTTGAACATCTCCAGGCCGCTCAAGTCCTGTTCCCTCCAGGAGCGGATCAGGTCTTCTTCATTGGCCTGCCAATTCCCGTATTCCAGGCCCAGCCGTCCGGTACTTTGGAGCAGGTCCAGGGCCCGGGCCCGGGATTCGGATCGGAGAAAGTCTCCGGCCCTGCCTTCCGGCACGAGCCGGTCAAAGATCCGTTCCCCGAATTCGCCGGTTTGGGCTTTAAAAACCCGGTCCTTTTCCAGAAAAGCCAGGGACAATCCGGTGTAATCCCCGGCCGCCTGAAAATCCTCCAGGGCGGCGGCATAGTCGCCCTTTTCCGCGTAAGCCATGCCGGCCCGGTACGAGCTTTCCGCCGTATCCGCCGCGCCTTGCTCCAGAACGGCAAGGAGGCTCTCCCAGTAAGCGCCCAGCGTAACCAGCATGCCGTCTTCCGAAGCGTCCCCCCCGTGCCCCTTGATCAGCCGGGAGGCGAAGGACAAAAAAGACCGGTCCCCCAGGGAACCGTCCTCCTCCCGCAGGCTGAGGAGGAGTTCGTCAAAGTAGGCCGCCCTCCGGTAGAGGCTTCCCTGGATACCCGTCAGGCGGTCGATGCCGCTTTCCAGGCGGCCGTAGATCTCCCGAACCGATAGCCCGCCCTTTTCCCCCTGAGCCGCCCCTTCCCCCAGGGCCCCTTTCAATTGCCCCGCCAGGGTTCCCAGGGCATTACTCAAGGCCGGAAAGGATTCGACATCCCCGCTTATCCCCTCTATATCCCGGCGGACCCGGCTTTCAATAAGTTCCCCGTAACCGGAATTAAAAAAATCCTCCTGGTAGATGTCCAGGCCCCCCCGGTAGGCAAGGAGAGCCCCCCGGTAATCCCCCCCCAGGGTCAGGGCCCTCCCCTCCCGAAGGATATCCTCAAGCCTTTTCCGGTTGTAGGCGAATTGGGCTATATCCCTGGTGCGGGCGATAAAGGCACGGGTCTGGGGGTTTCGGGCCGATTCCAGGGATTCAAGCTGGCGGGTAAGGGCGAGGATCCTTTCAGAATTATCCGGATCCTCTGCCACCGTATCCAGAAGCTCGCTGGTTACCAGGTTGTACCGGCTCCGGATCCCCACGATCCGCTGAAACCGTTCCTGGGCCCGGTCAAAGTCGTCGGGGTTCTCCCTGAGGTAATCGGTAAGAACGCGAATAGCTTCGTCGTACTGTTTTTCTTTAATCAGAGCGTCGGCCCGATCCAGGGGAGAATCCTGCTTTTTTCCCCCACCCTGGAGGAGGGGAGGCGTAACGAGGAAAGAAAACACGACGGCCAGTAAAAAAAACGTTTTTCTCGGGCAAAAACACGCCTCTTTTGGGAATTTCATTCCTGCATACACTCTTTTTGTAATTATACTGAGTAATTATAGCGGAAAATTATCGAAAAAACCATAGAACCGCCCCGCAGTAATTTTACTTTATAAAGAATTTAGGAGAAATTTGGGCGCATTTGCGGCGTAGAACGCCGCAAACCGGGCTTTTCGGGGCTCCGCTCAGCTCCGGCCCCGGCGCAGTGCGCCGGGGCTGCGCGCCCCTGCGGGGCGCGTACCCCTCCAATCCCTTGCGCGGG
>JAISWN010000307.1 GCA_031271075.1 Treponema sp. | reverse complement strand
GGTAAAAGTCGCCATCCCGGCCTGCGGGGTCGGTAAACCCGGCTTCGGCGGTGTAAGCGGTTTCAAAAAAGGCGGGGTGAACCTTGAAGGCCTGGGAATGCCAGGGTTTTACGTGACGGCTGTAGCCGTAACGGGCCAGTTCTCCCAGGGTATGAGTGTCCGTCATACCATTTATGGTGATCCGTAGCGCTGTGTCCTTTCCGCCCTCAACACAGGGGATGACGGCCTGGGTCTGGGGGTGCTGTGTACTGATATTACGGACCGAATAACACTGCCATTCCAGACAGTCTTCGGTTTCGGTGACGATGCGGTTATCCATGCCGTTCACCTCCTCTCCGGCGGTTCTGTTGGTAGGGGAGAGGATGCTCTTCCCCCGGAAACAGGGCTCCACCTCCTGGAGACGGCCTCCGTCGATTTTCAATTTCCCCTCCCAAAGGAAGTCTTCATCAATGTTGTTCCCCCAGCCCATTTCAATGCGGAGTTTATAACGGCCTTTTCCCGGCTTGCCCGGCAGGGTTTCCCCGTTAATGATGTGTAAGGGGAAGAGATTTTTATAGATGGTCATCTTGTCCAGGGGATAAGCCCCGGTAACTTTAAAGGAGATCCTTCGGTTCCCTCCCCCTTCCGCAACGGAACCCAGGGGGAAACCGTTCACGGCAAACCGGCATTCGATTCTATCTGCGGTGACGGCGTAACAGCGCCGTTCCTTCAGGGCCCGCCAGATCGCCTCTCTGCTTTTTCCCTCCGCCCAGACTGCGGCCTTACCGTCCCCATAGGAGCCAGGATAACCCGCGTGATGGTCTGTAGAGCCGAGAAAGCCGAAACGATGGCCCCGTTTAAGGCCTTCGAAAACGGTATTTCGGCCGTCCCGGGGGCCCATGTCGTGGTAGTAAGGGTAGGGGGCCTCTTCCCGCATGGCGCAGCCGTGCTTGGAACAGACCTCAATGAGCGGGGTGATGGTGGAATCGTACTCATCCCAATTGATGCCCCGGTAGCCCGGAGTATAACCAATGTGGTGGGCCACGGTGATAGCATCACAGCGGGAATCCCGGACCAGTTCTTCCGGGCTGTCCCGGTAGATGAGGGGGAGCGCATCATCCGCCGCCAGAAGGTGATGATCCCCGTAGCGGCTGGAGTGCATCTCGTAGCTTTGAAAGGTAACGAGATCCTGTCCGTTGGCGGCGGCGATGGCCCCGCGGGTTTCCTCCCAGTGTTTCCGTAGTTTTTCAAAGCCCTGATTGTGAAAATCCACGATGAAAGCCGTATCTTTGTTGCGATCATACATATCGGGCCACATGGCATGGCCCGTGACAGCGCAAAAATCAAGGTGGGCCGCAGCCCGGAGGAGGGCGTTTTCCAGGCCTCCGAATCCGTAGCTAATGCCGCAGTGGTTGTGCAGATCACCCCAGAGAAGCTTCATCCCGTCCATCATCGTTTCATTCATCCTTATTCAAATTGATCGTATTCGGCATGGACGCATTCAAACGTGTTGACCTTCGCCCCACGGGGATACGGTACCCGATAGGGATACTTCAACAGGGGATCGGCAGTATCCTCCATCCAATTAAAGAGCCGTTGGGAAAGATCCCGGTAGACCGTTTCGTAGGCCGGATCATCCACTAGATTTTCCCGTTCTACCGGGTCCAGCCAGAGATCGAAAAGCTGCTCCCGCGGCACGGTGCGGCTGAAGATCCCCGCCTCCATCATGAACCGTTTTGAAAGGCCGTTGTCGATATTGGAAGGGGGCAGCTTGTTATGGAAATCGTAGTGCCGGATCAGCTTGTACCGGTCGGTCCTGACGCAGCGTTTGGGCTCGTAAGCCGCATGGTAGGTTACCTCCGAAAAGATCTGTTCGTTCACCTTTTCGGCCTTCCCCTCCAGAATCGGCCGCAGGGAGACCCCGCTGAGCCAAGCGGGCCGGGGGAGTTCCAATAGATCGCAGAGAGTGGGGAAAAGATCGATCTGGGAAACCAGAGCGTCGGAGGCGGTACCCGCCGCAGGGTTCCCGGGGTATTTTATCATCAGGGCCACCCCGATCCCCGGATCGTAGAGGTTGCACTTCATCCAGGGAAAGGCGATGCCGTGATCGGTGGTGAAGATAAGGATCGTGTTGTTGTCAAGCCCCGTCCGCTTGAGCGCATCGATGACCATGCCCGCAGCTCGATCCGCCGTGGCGGCGCTGGCGATGTAACCCGCCATGTCCAGCCGGTTCGTTTTGTTATCGAAGAGGGTGAAGGGGGGCCGCACATAAGCCTGGTTGACCCGCCCTTCGGGGTTGGGGAAATCCCGGTGGGTGTTGATCATCCCGAAGGAAAGGAAAAAATTCCCCCCTGTTTTTGCCCGGCCTTCCAGGTAGGCCGCGGCCTTTTCCGCGGAATCAAGATCGTAGCCTTCCGGATCATTTATATACATGCTGGTACCCCGCTCTTCCTGGAGGAACTTATGGTAACCGATCTTCTCCGCCTTATCCGCTTCGTGCTGAATGCCGCAGAGGGCAGTTTCGTAACCCGCTCCCGCCAGATAGTTCGCCAGGTGCATGGAGTAGTCCTTTAAGGCAAAGCCCCGGTGGGCCAGCCCCGTCATGCCGTTCACATGGGGCCAGGTACCGGTAAGGAGGGCCGCCCGGCTGGGGGAACAAGTGGGGCCCGCGCAGTAGCAGTGGCGGAACAGAGTAGATTCCTTCGCCAGGGCCATGAGGTTGGGGGTGCTGATTCCGTAACCGTAGGGCTCCAGGAAGCGCCCGCTGTCATGGGTATGTATATACACAATATTCATCATTATTTCCCCTAAACTGCTAGTTTCGTTTCCACCTCTGGTAGGCGGCGGCGTAGATCTCGGTGTAGCGTTTGGTGTTCATGCGCTCCAAGTTTTGAGTAAAAGTGTTCCAGTTGTTGAAGCTTTCAGTTCCGGTAATGAACTTGATCTCCATCTCCTCAATGTAGGTGAGAATATCATTGGATAGAGAGTTAAGCTCGTTTACTTCGTCCATGGTGAAAGAGAGAGAAAGGTACTCCTTGGGCAGGTAGGGCAGGTAATTGTTGGTGGAAGCCTTTATCTCCGGCCACTGGGCGGCGCTCAGGTCGATGGCGTCCACGATAAGCTGTGGCACGCCCCCGCCGCAGAAGATGGTGTATTTTCCCACCATCTCGTCTACGGTGCGGCCCTGGGGATCGTTGGCGATGGCAGGGATGTAGGCGTAGCGTCCGTCGTTCTGTTTGGTGTAGGTGATCCCTTCCACGCCCAGCCGCACAAGCTTGGTTCCCTCGGCGTTGTAGAGGTAATCCAAATAGCGCATGGCAGCCTCGGGGTACTTATTCTTACTGGTAATGGCCGCGGCGCCTTTGACCTGTACAAAGGGATTCACCATGATCCAGTTGCGGCTGCCATCGGCCCCCTTGATAGGGGTGATGGAGGAGTATTCCCGCATCACCTTGCTGCCAAACCACTGGAAATTGTTACCCCCCAAGATCATTCCGATGCTGCTTTCTTCAGCCTTAGCCATGAAGCGGTTGTTGTCCAAGGTGAAAAGTTCCGGATCGATGAGCCCCTCGGCGTAAAGCTTGTTGATGTACTGGAGCATAGTCTTGTAGTTGGGACTGAGGGGGACAAACTGTACCGTGTCATTGGCATCCACGTCTATGAAAGTCCCGGCATTGTCCCTGACATAGGTACCGCCGATCCTGCCGAAGCCAAAGGAACCGGCGAAAAATTTGGAGATATACTTACCTGTGTTTCCCCGGTAAGCACCGGAAAGGGGAATTTCGTCCCGCTGGCCGTTACCATTAGCATCGCCGTTTTTGAATTTAACCAGCATATTGTAAAGGTCGTCCAAAGTTTCGGGCCTGGAGATATTGAGTTTCTGCAGCCACGGGTCCCGGACCCAGTACTTGGTCACCAGGTTCCCCATAGTCTCGTTGAGCTGGGGCAGGGTGTAGATATTGCCATCCGCCTGGGCGATGGACTTCCGCACCACCGGGTCCCTGTTGATAATAGCCTTGAAGTTGGGTGCGTAATTTTCTATGAGATTGTTCAGGGGGATTAAGGTCCCCTGTGTGCCATAAGTAGCCTCTTCCACAGCGCTGAACTGGCCCCGGAGAAACAGATCCGGCAGGTCGTTGCTGGCGATAAGGATGTTCCGCTTTTCCACGAAGGATTCCTGGGGAATCACGGTCCAGTCCACATGGATGTTAGTAAGTTTCTCGTAAGTCTGGAACATGAGCAGCGTGTTCCAGTCGTCCACGATGACGTATTTACTCGCTACCCCGGTAAGGTTGAGCCGTTCCGTCACGATGGGCAACGTGTCCTTGCTCACCGTTAGGGCGGAGGACTGGCTTCCCTGGGATTTGGAACCATTCCCTTGGGAACCGCCCCCGGCAAAGGCCGTGCCGGCTCCCATAATAATGACAACCAGCAGCATCGCAAAATTTTTTTTCCGCATGATCTTCTCCTTGAAAAATATATTTATCCCTTAGAGGACAAATTGTTCCTGTTTTAAGCGCCCGTTTAACCTTTGACGGCCCCCACCATGACCCCCCGCTCGAAGAACTTCTGTAAGAACGGGTAGATGATCAGCAGGGGCGCCGAGGCCACTATACAACTGGCGTACTTTATCCCCTCGGAAA
>JAISWN010000289.1 GCA_031271075.1 Treponema sp. | reverse complement strand
CGTAACCCTTGCCAAAGGGACAACCCGGCAGTTCAGCGCCACGGTTACCAATTCCTATTCCTCAGGGGTCACCTGGACCGTTGAGGGGAACCTTTCCTCCACAACCGCTATTTCCCGGGAAGGACTGCTGAGTGTGGCCGGCAATGAAAGCGCCGGGACTTTGACGGTCAAGGCCACATGGTCCTCCTACAGTGATTCGGCAACCGGAACCGCCACGGTTACCGTGGACATCGATGAGGGGATCAACCAGGAAGAAGAAGATGCTCGGACATGGGCAGATGTAAAAACGGCGGCTGAAATTTTGGGGACATGGGACGGTTCATTCTCCCTTGCTGTCCCTCCCCGTGCGGGCTTGGAATTATCCGGAAGTTCTGTGGGGGTTGATATCCAAATTGGGTACAGACAGTTGGATACCAAAGTCTATATGACCATACGGGAAAATTTTAGCGATCTTCTTGACAGGGCGCTATTGTTGGACCAGTATGCCGGATATACGAAAAATGAGCTTTGGGACAGGGTGAGAACCGTTTACACGGGGACCGGCTGGGTGGTGGGGAAATATACCATTTCATATTTTAGCGCGGAAAATATTTCAGATTTTCTCCTTTCGGTACCGCTAAAAATCAACAGTAGTAAAACCGAATTGAAATTTTTGCTGCCCAAAGAAAGCCTGTCGTCCCTGGAAATGGATTCTGACAAAGAGGTTGCTCTTTCAAAAACATCGGATACATTCGTTCCGCCCGTTCCCAGTACGGTTTCCCTGAAAAATGAAAGTACCGCACGAGGCGAGGCTATTGAGCGGGTAAAAATTCTCATCACCGAAGAAGACATGGAAAAAAAACATCTCGGGCGTTTTCAATCCTGCGAGGCCTATGATGACGATGGAGAGGCAACAGTGTATCTTGAGGCAGCCCCATCTGCTTCATGGGGTACCACGAGGGGATGGACGCTTCCCCCTGGAAAATACTGCGTCAAGATTTCGGTCTATAGTTCGTTTTGGGGCTGGTATCACTATCAGAGCGCGAGCTTCATCGTTGCCAACGGCGATCCGGTGAATTTGAAGTACACGGGTAGTAGTGTGGATATTGTCGAATGAGCTTTCGCGGCTGCCTGAAGGGACCGCAAAGGTGTCTGTCACCGCTTTTGCCAAAGGAGGAACGAATGCGGAACGTTTTTTATGTTTTTTTACTGAACTGTTTTATCTGCCTGGTGCTTACCAGCTGTTCTTCAAGCAGCAAGTATGCTGTCAAAGACCCAATTTCCGCCTATAATCTGGCGCAAGGTTATTTCGACAACCAGGATTATACCCAGGCGGCATACTGGTGGGGAAAGGCGGCGGAACAGGGGGATGCCCAAGCCCAATATATCTAGGAACCTGCCATGCCCAGGGGCAGGGAGTACCGCAAAATTATACCCAGGCGGCATACTGGTGGGGAAAGGCGGCGGCACAGGGGTATGCCGATGCCATAAAGGCATTAGAATCGTTAAAAGCTTTGGGGCATGAATAGCTATCTTTTCTTCGTGTTACTTTGTGCGCCTTCGTGGTTATTCTTCTTGCTTTTATCCGGTGATTTAGTCTAATCAAACCCCTATAAGGCGCCCTCCCGCTCCAGAGCCGAGATGCGCCAGTCCCCCTTGCGCCTTACCAGGGTAATATCGTCGGTAATAGGGTAGCCCCGGGGCAGCCTGCCCTGTTCCGCTTCGCCGTCTGTTGTACCGGCAAGAGGAGGCGCGGCGTCTTCTCCGCCTGAGTCCTGTGAGCTATCAGCCTCCGCGGGGATCCAGAGGGTGTAAGAGGCCCGGTAACGCAACTGGCCGGCGCTTTCATCGCCTCCGGTCTGCCGGATATCCAGATCGGTAACACCGAACACCTGGGACTTGGTAAGCGGGGAACCCTGATCCTGCCATTTTTGGGCGGGCATCATGATATCCGGAATGTACTCGTAGGCCTGCCGCACCCGGCTTAGCACAAAGAAGTTGGTCACCATCTCGATGTCCCGTTTTCCCGCCTTGTTGGTTACACAGGCGTCCATCATGGTATGATCCAGTTCGCCAAAGGCGCTGTAGTAGGCTTCAATCACCCGGGCCGGCTCCATACCCCTGGTGGTGGGAAGATCCTTCCTCCCCGCCGCAATGCTGTAGATAACCAGGATCAGTGCGGCAAAGGCGGCCAGGCTTCCCCCCAGGATGGCGGAGTTCCGTATCACAAAGCGGCGGGTGTTGACGGTAAGGTTCCTCTTCTTTTCAAACTGGGCGCGTTCTTCGGCCAGCTCTTCCCGTTCTCCCTCCTCCAGGGGGCGGAAGAACGAAGCCGCCCCGCCGGAACCGGGGGGCCCAAGGGAAGCGGCCAAATCCCCCAGGCCCGGCCTTCCCCCCGCCCCGGAAGCCTGGCCGGAACCGGCCCTGGCGGAACCATTCCTGACAGAACCGGCCCTGGCGGAGCCCGGGGTGTTCCGGACACCCGCGATAGCCCGGTCGATGAGGCTTGCCAGATCCCCGTCCAGCCCCGGCGCTGCCAGCCGCGCCGGCAGAAACACCCCCTCCCGTATATCCTGGTGGAGCAGATCCGGGTTCCGGTTCGGGAAGGGAGCCTGTCCCGCAAGGATACGGTAGAGAAGCGCCCCGGCGGTAAACACGGCGGCTTCTTTTTTCAGTTCCGGGTTTACCAGGGATTCGGCCCCCTCACGCCAGCGGTCTTCCCCCTCCGCCTGAAGACAGCGGGCCGTCAGCCGTTCCGGGGAAAAGAGGATGGTTCCCCGGGGAAAACACGGGGTTTCCCGGGCCCTGGTGACTACCAGGACTCCCGCCGGAACGATGCGCCCGGCGGCCTCCGGCCCGCCATTCTCGCCGGAACGGGCGGCGATCCAGTACCGCAGGGCGTCCAGGGCTTCATCCCGCCGGGCAGGATCGGCGGCCAGGAGATCCAGCCGCTCCCCCGGGAAGGCGGGGCCCCAGATCACCATGGTAGGGCTCTCCCCGTTTTTGTATTCCAGCACCCCGGAAGCCTGCCAGTTTTCTACCCTTCCATCGGGGTATACAATGCGGCCCTCCTGGACAATGGACTGGGCGAACTTTGCCTGGGCAAAGGCCTGGGAAGAAAGTCCGGTATCAAAACCAAGCGCCCCTTTACCTTCAACTTCGAGATGAATGATCCGTTCTACCATACCTGGGTAACCCCATACCCCCCTTAAAGTTACAGACCTGTTTTAGCGCCCCGAGGGCGAATAGAGATACCTGAAGTAGTCCATGTCCGTGGAAAGGGTCTTATCGAACTTAGGCATGGTATTCCGGTAGGATTCCACAGCCCGCCAGAATTCGAAGAAGTTCCGATCCCTGCCGTAGGCTTCGGCGTAGATCCGGGCGGCTTCGGCGTCCCCCTCGCCCCGGATAGTCTCGGCACGCTCGTAGGCTTCGGAGAGGACGGATCGCCGTTCCCGATCCATCCGGCCCATCCAGTCCGCCTTCCTTCCCTCCCCTTCGGAACGGAAAGCCTGGGCGATCTGGTTTCGCTCCTTGAT
>JAISWN010000287.1 GCA_031271075.1 Treponema sp. | reverse complement strand
ATCTCCCCCCGGTGCTCCCGGATAATCTTGAACACCAGGGTAAGTCCCAGGCCCAGCCCCGTATCCCGGGTGGTAAAATAGGGATCGAAGATCTTGGAAAGGTTCTCCTCGGGGATCCCTATCCCCGTATCCCGGATGTTTATCTGCGCTTCCCCGTCTTTCCACAGGGTTTCTATGGTAAGCTTCCCGCCGCCGGGCATGGAGGCGGCGGCGTTCTTGATCAGGTTAAGCAGGGCCTGCTTGAGGAAACGCTCGTCAAATTCCAGAAGGGGAATAGTTTTTTCCAGGCTGAGGAGGCAGTCAATACGCTCCTCCTTAAGCTCCAGGCGGACAAAATCGGTAAGCTCCTCGATAAGCCCGTTGAGGTCCCCTTCCCGCAGGTTCATGTCCATGGGGCGCACGGCAAAGAGAAAATCCACCACGATTTGGTTGAGCCGGTCTATTTCCTCGTTCACTACCCCTATGTACTTGTCAAGGAGATCGAAATACGCCGCCGGGTCTTGCCCCATCTGATCCGTCCCGTCGGGGTGGGCGTTTCGAAACAGTTTCCGGTTCGCCGCCACCGCCTTCTGTATAAGCTGGATGTGGATAGAAATGCTGCCCAGGGGGTTCTTGATCTCGTGGGCCACTCCGGCGGCCAGGGTGGTAAGGCTTGCCAGGTTTTCCGCCCTCCGCAGCCGGGCCTCCTTGTTCCGCTTTTCAGTAACTTCCGCCACATGGATCAGGGAACCCACCACCTGGCGGTTCCGTACCAGGGGCAGAATAGAAATACTGAGTATCCGGACCGGCCCTTTGCTGTCCACGGTAAATTCCCGCTCCTCCACCCGGTCGCCGCTTAAAAGGGCGTTCTCAAAAAATTCGGCTATCTTTTCATCCCGCACCGCGGTCCAGACAAGAGCCGTTCCCGGCTCGGGAAGGAGGATGGGAAGGTAACGCTCCGCATACTTGTTGGCCATTACGAGGCTGTGTTTAGCGTCACAGACCAGGATGCCTTCCGTAAGGGATTCCAGCACCGTTTCCAGGCGGTCAATTTCCTCGGCGGCGGCTATGACCAGGTCCTGGATCTGTTCCGGGGTAAGCTTGGAAAGTTTCTTGATGGCCCGCTTGATAAAATCTCTCATCCGAATTCCGTCATGGCCCCCTTGATCTCCGTGATCAGCCGATCCAGGGCAAGGGCCGGCTGCTGGTTCCAGGTTCCCACCGCCGCGTCCGCCTCCCCGGCATGCTTTTTCCAGATCCCGTTAAAGCCGATCCGCCGGGCGTCCGGCTCCGTCCAGGCCCCGGCCACCACGGAGAGGAGGGCCCGCAAAAAACCGGAGAAGAGGGACCGGGCCTCGAAACCGCCCGCCCCTTCCATGACCCGGCTGATAATATCCCTGCTGTCCCCGGAGGGTTCCCCCAGCCCCGCCTCCCGGGCAATGGGGGCGGCGAATTTTCCCAGGGGGAGGATCCCCGGCGGAGCCTCCCTGCCCCGCCTCCTTGCCGTGTTGAGGGCCCCCAGGGCAACGGAGGCGGCAAAGAAAGCGGCCAGGGGGTAGATTTTCTCCGGGGGAACGGGGAGAAAAGAGTCCAGGTAGGCGACCAGGCCGGAACCCGCCGGGCGGCCGTCTTCCGCGTTCTCCCGGAATACCCGGCGGATCACCTCCGCCTCCACCCGGGGTTCCCGCTTCACAAAACGGTAGGGCCTGAGCCTGGAAAGCAGGGTGGGAAGGACGGCCTCCCGCCGGGCGGTAAGCAGCACGATGTTCAGCCGCTCCGGAGGCTCCTCCAGGATCTTGAGAAGCGAATTCCGGGCTTCGTCCTTCATCCGGTCGGCACTCTCGATGACCAGCAGCTTCTGCCTCCCCGAGGGGGCAAGGCGGCCCCAGTAGGCGGCCCGGCGAACCTGGGCCACCGGGATAAAATCCCCCATCCCTTCCGATTCAAGCTTCAGGGCGTTTTTTATCAGGGCGGCGCAGAGCTTTTCCCGATCCTTCCCCTCTTCCGCAACCTCAAGGCTCTCCATGTCCTCCTCTAAGGACTGGAGCAGAGGGTTGAGCCTGCTTAGTTTGGTATCGTCCTCCCAAAGGACGGGGGAAAAACGGCAGAGGAGCTTCCGCAGGGCCCTTATAAAGAGGATGTACCCCTGGGGAGACCCTTCTTTCAGAAACACCGCGGAAGAGGCGGCTATCTCGGCGGAGAAGGAGCGGGGCCCCATGAGCAGCAGATCCGGGTGGAGAAGCTGCCGGTGGCTGGCGCAGGAGGTGCAGGGGCAGTTCCATGGGGCTTTCAGCCCCTTAGCCCTTGGCCCCTCGGCTTTCAGCCCCTTAGCCCTGATTCCCCCCTCCCCCTGGCAGGAGAGCAGGCGGCCCAGTTCCAGGGCGGCGGTTCCCTTACCCGTGGCGGGGGGGCCGAAAAACAGCATCGAGGGAGCCAGAAGCCCCGCCTCCGCGTCTTCCCGGAGCCTATCCGCGGCGCTCTGGCCCAGGAGGTTCTCAAACATGGAAGCCCCCGGCTTCCCACCGCTCCCCCCGGATAACCGGGAGGAGGAATTCGGCAAAAACGCTCCCCTTCAGGAGAGGTTCCTCGTCAAAGAGGGGCTGCACCGTAAAGAGGAGCAGGATGAGGCTGACCACCACAATGCCCTCGGCGACACCCAGGACAAAGCCCAGGAAGCGGTCCACGGCGTAGAGTTTTATCCGGGCCACAATTTCGGCAAGCATATACTCCATAAGCTTTACAAAGGCAAAGAGGATAAAAAAAAGTCCGGCAAAGGCGACGATCTCCGGGAGGTACTTCATATCGCCCATGAATTTTTCCCTGATAAAGGCCCCCCCGGATCTGTAGAGCAGGATGGCAGCCGCAAATCCGCATACCACCGCCATAAGGGACATAAACTCGGCAACAAAACCCCGCAGGGTGGAACGGATCACCAGGATAAGGCCCAGGATGATGAAGAAGATATCCACGAGAACCGGAGGATTCATACCCGCCCCCCGCTCCGCCCGGCAAGAGCCTTGGCCGCCGTCCCGGAGGGAGACCCGCCCGCAGCCCCGGCAAGGGTACGGGCAATGAAGAGTGCCCCGTCGGTTTCCCCGATCCTGGCGGCCGCGGAGGCCATATGGGCAAGCCGGTCCCGGTCAGCGGCCAGGCCCGCCGCCGCTTCCAGCAGGGTTTCGGCCTTCGGTTCCGGGGGCAGCACCAGGGCGGCCCCGGCTTTTTCAAAGAAACGGGCGTTTTCCACCTGATCCCCCCGGGTTCCCGAACCCCGCAGGGGCGCCAGGATCATAGGCCGTCCCAGAACGGCGTTTTCATAGACCGTCCCCGCGCCGGCGCGGCATAAAACCAGATCGGCCGCGGCGAGAACCTGGGGCATCTCCTCCCCAAAGTAGGGATAGGGCCGGTAGCGCTCCGAGGGAGGGGCGCATTCGTTTCCGGCCCCGGTCTGGTGCACTACCACAAAGAGTCTGGTCAATTCAGGAAGGCTCTCCCGGACAAGATTGTTCAGTTCCCGGGCCCCCTGGCTTCCCCCCAGGACAAGGAGTAGCCGATCCCCCTCCCCTACTCCCAGAAAGGCCCGGCCCTTAGCCGGATCGGCGTTCCGGAATTCGGGCCTTACCGGGTTACCGCTGACGATTAGCAGGTTCCGGTAAGGCGGGGGGAGGAAAGAGGCCATTTCGGAGTAGGCGGTAAAGATCCGGCCCCCCGTCCGGGCGGCAAAGCGGAGGTTGAGCCGGGTGGCAAGCCCCGGGCTAAAGTCCGACTCGTGGGTAAATACCGGAATGCCCAGGGAGGCGGCGGCCGCGCAGGGAGGAACGCTGACAAAGCCCCCCTTGGAAAAAAGCAGGACAGGCCTCAGCTTTTTAAGCAGGGAACGGGCGGCAAAAAAACCCGCCGGTATCCGGAACATGTCGGGAACGGTTTTAAGGGAAAAATAACGCCTCAGCCTTCCCGCGGGAACGCCGTAGAATTCCAGCCCCGCCTTTTCCACGATGGATCTGTCCATGCCGGCTGAAGAACCAATCCAGAAGAGCCGGAAATCCCCCATCCCCTTGAGGCAGGCCGCCACCGCAAGACCGGGATAGATATGCCCCCCGGTTCCTCCCCCGGTAAAAGCGATATTTACCATATTCCAAGATTATACGAATCGGGGAATTTCGGCAACATTCCGCGGGGAAGATACGTTCCCGATGGTATATTTGCCGTCACCTCCTGTGGCTGCCGGGATATTCGTTCCGTCATTCTTTATAGTAACCCTAACGCCGGACAGGGGGCGTTGCGCTTATCTGTAACGAATTCCCCCTCCTCTTGCATAAAATTTTGATGTGCACTAATATTTTATTAGGTTTTATGCCGAACCAGCCCTGAGCGCGGATTTCCCGCCGTAGGTAATTATGGGGGGTAGTTTTTGTTTTGTGAAGTATCCGGTCGCTTAAATTTTCCCCTTTTTATCAAATCTGTACAACATCCCAAAGTCTTTAAAGCAGGGCTGTGGGGCGTTGGCAAGCGCCCTCATTCCTTAGTGGTATGTGTACAAATTGGGCGGCGGGAAATACCGCAAAATGAGACTTAAAGGGGAAAAACATGAAGATAGGGAAAAAAATTATTCTGGTTGTCGCGGTTTTAAATGCCCTTGGTATCAGCGTCCTGGCTCTCATAACGATGCAGCGGACCCATGCCGAATTCTCCCGGGTCATGGGGGACAGTACGGCCAACCTGGCCGAGCGGTACAGCCGCGAAATTCAGGCCAAGCTGGAACTGTATCTGGATACCGTCCGGGCCCTTGGTCAAGCGATGGAAGAATACGAAGACATGGATGTCGATCGCCGGCGTTTTATCTTTGATAACTTTCTGCGGGGAGTCGTCGAAAGGAATCCCGGCCTTACCGGTATATGGAGCTGCTGGGAACCAAATGCCCTGGACGGCCTTGACAGCGTATACGCGAATACCCCTGGGAGCGATAGTACCGGGCGTTACCTTTCCTATTGGCTCTGGTTCAACGGCAAGGTGACTGTGGAACCTTTGACCGGTTACACTACCGATGATTATTACCAGATCCCCTTCAAGACCGGACAGGAAGCGATTATAGAACCCTACCCTTATGTGGCGGGCGGCAAGGAGACATTGGTTATCACCCTTGCGGTTCCCATAAAAAACAGCGGGAAAGTGGTGGGGGTAATAGGCGCTGACGTAGACCTGTCGCTCATCCAGAACCTTGTGGGCAGCCTGAGGCCTTTTGGCGACGGAGCGGCCTCCGCTTTCTCAAACAAAGGGATGGTCGTCGGCCATTTTGATCCTTCCCGTATAGGGAAGCAGATGAAGGATACCGAAAAAGACATGGCCGGCGATCGTCTCCCCGATCTTGTCGCCGCGATTGAGGGGGGCAGGCCCTATGATTTTGTGCTCTATCAGCCCGGTTTTAATAACGATATGTATATCCGAACCGTTCCCATTACCATTGGAAACACATCAACCAAATGGGCTATAGCCCTTGCCTGTTCAGAAAAAACTATCATGGCGCCGGTTATGACGCTTATGTTCATCACTATTATTGTCGGCGTAGCGGCTGTCCTGGTGATTTGCCTGGGCGCTCTTTTCATATCCCGCTCTATCAGCAAGCCCATTATTTACACCATGAATATGCTCAGGGATATTTCCGAAGGTGAAGGGGATCTGACCCGCAGCCTCACGGTTAACACAAAAGACGAGATGGAAGATCTTGCCCACTATTTTAATCTTACCCTGGAGAAAATCAGAAACCTCGTGGTAATCATCAAACAGAAGGCAGTATCCCTCTTTGACATAGGCAACGAGCTTGCAAGCAACATGACCGAAACCGCCGCCGCCATTAACGAGATTACCGCCAACATCCAGAGCATCAAGGGCCGGGTATTAAACCAGAGCGCTAGTGTTACCGAAACCAACGCTACCATGGAACAGGTAACGGTCAATATTGAAAAACTCTCAGGCCATGTGGACCGCCAAAGCGCCAGTGTCGCCCAATCCTCATCGGCCATTGAGGAGATGCTTGCCAATATTCAGTCCGTTACCCAGACCCTGGTCAAAAACATGGACAACGTAAAGGAACTAATAAATTCCTCCGAGGTGGGAAAAACGGGACTACAGGAAGTGGCCGCGGACATTCAGGAAATCGCCCGGGAATCCGAGGGGCTTTTGGAGATCAACGCGGTGATGCAAAACATCGCCAGCCAGACGAACCTTTTGTCCATGAACGCGGCGATAGAGGCCGCCCACGCCGGAGAGGCGGGGAAGGGCTTCGCGGTGGTGGCCGATGAAATACGCAAGCTGGCCGAAAATTCCGGGGAACAGTCCAAAACCATTACCGCCGTCCTCAAAAAGATCAAAGACGCTATCGACAAGATAACCAGGTCCACCGAAAACGTGTTGAACAAATTTGAGGCTATAGACAGCGGGGTAAAGACCGTTTCGGAACAGGAAGAGAGCATCCGGAATGCCATGGAAGAACAGAGCGCCGGCAGCAAGCAGATTCTGGAAGCCATCGGCAATTTACACGAGGCAACGCAGATGGTGAAAAGCGGTTCCGGGGAGATGCTTGAGGGGAGCAAACAGGTAATTCAGGAGAGCAAGAATCTCGAAACCGCGACCCAGGAGATAACCAATGGGATGAACGAAATGGCTACCGGGGCGGAGCAGATCAATGCGGCGGTAAACAGGGTTAGTGAGATCAGCGGACAAAACAAAGAAAACATCAACGTGCTGGTCAAGGAAGTGTCAAAATTCAAAATAGAGTAGCGCATATAAATTCAAAATATGTGTGCTTACGCCGGAACCTTTACAAGTTTAACTCTTCCCGTCCTTTTTGCCAAGGGCCCCCCGAATCTTTGCCATGGCTTCACCATCGGCGCCGATATTTTTCAAGGCGTTTATGGCAAAGGCAAGGAATACCGCCAGAAAGAAAGATGCAAACACAATTATTATTACAGCGGTCAAAGGTGAAGAGCCATCGCCCGCAGATTCTACAAGCTGCACGGCAGGGGGATACAATACTTTAAGCGCCGTATCGCTGCCGCTCAAAAAATCCCTGGCCCAGCGGTAGCGGATATAATCAATGTCGGAAACATCAGCCTGCCCCGATTCAACATAGGATATTATGTCTTCCGCATAACGGCCATAATAGACGGCGACGGCCAGAATTTCCGCATTTTCCAACAACTGGGAAAATAATTTTTCGATTTGCTCCCTATCTCCCGTACCCGGCTTTACATAAATGTCAACCCCATCGTTTCGGTTATAGGCAACGTCAAGCGCCGAAACGGCCTCTTCGTCAAGCCCGGCATCCTTAACCGAAAGGGCAATCAATTCCCTGGAATTAAACCAGCCCGGGAAAACATCGGCGCCGCTTTTTCCAAGGCGGGGGTTGATTATCACCGTCATGCGGCCCTCATATTGCTCCTCAGCCGTTTGCCCGCCTTTCCCCGCCCGAATTGCGTAAAAGACAGCGGAAACAATAATACCCAGTATAACAACAGTTATAATCAGCCTGCGGTACTTGAGCAGGACAACCAGCAGATCAATCAGGCTGATCTCGTCATCGGCATCTTTTTTGCCGGCCCGCCCTTCCAGCGGGGTTTGGTCTAAATCGTTCATAAGGTTCCTTCATTACGCATGGCCGCAGCAAGGGCCCGGACTTTCTCAATAGACAAACGGGAAGTCCTGGCGGTCTGTTCGACAGTCCAACCCATGTTTAAAAGATCCCCGGCTATTTCGGACCGGGCCTTTTCTTCACCACTGGCCTCGCCCTTGGCTTCATACTTTGCCGCCAAACCAGCTTCTTCAAGTACCGCTTCCAGAGTAAGTACACCGTCGCTCATATTTAATACCTCCCTGATCCTTTCTGTATTGGCCCTTAGAATTACGTCAATATAGGCCCGTATAGGGACTTCCTTACCTTTTTGTCTCCCCTCTTTAAGTATAACACTGGCCGTTTCTAAATCCAAGCCGCCCCGGAGGCTCTTGAACCACAAATTATCGGCGGATGACAGCCTTTTGCTTTCGATGATTTGGATGGGGAGAATATCTCCCCGAACTTCCTGAATACCAGGGTATGTTTCGGTAACGGCATATCCACAAACCTCCGTAAGGTGCTTGATAAGATCCCGGGGTAAACGGCTGAGTACGAAAGTAAGGGTAAGGCTAGTAATGGATACATCATTAAGCGCAGCATATAGGCAGGCATAACCGTAGACCTTATAAAAGTCGTTGATGGAAAGGTAATCTTCGGGACTTTTATACTCGACAAGGTTGAATTCCCTAAGGATTCGGGCAAAGTTCTTGTCGATGCGGACTTCCGGGGGCTTCTTGATTATCACCGTGTCCACCCGCAAGAGTTCGGCGGTAAGTCTGGTATTCGTACAGGAACTGGACTTGTTCGACAACCCGGTTGGTTATCTCACAAGTCTCCCAAAAGACGTAAATTTCTAACAAAATTCACGTTTTTTGATATTTTTAAGCGGTTGTTGTTCAGAAACTGATGTTTCTGAACAACTCTACTCAAGGGAATCGCGGTAGTCCAGCAGTTCCAGTTGAACGGCGTCAAAGAAGGCGGGATGCCACTTGATTGGTTCGCCCTGGGGTCGGGGATTTTCCTGGGGTTCCTTCAACGCCGGTGTTCCTTCTGTCATTCAGTATAAAATACCTGATCTGCTATTTTATCGATCAACTACCCCGAGGCAAGCCTCATGGTATGTTTGCCCGAGTAATCTATGTGTTAGTTGAATAATTCCAATTGCTTGTTTTCATATATTTTCGTATATTCTTCTGGATTTCGTCCTTGATTCTTTACATAGTTTGATATTACCTGTTCATCCCCATGTTCCCCCACGGTTCCTATATAATATCCTTTTGTCCAGAATTCCCCTCCCCATAACGCCTTCTTGACCTCCGGACATGATTCAAATATTTTCCGTGCCGTTATACTTTTTATCGTCCTTACTATTTGTTCTGGACTGTATGTGGGAACTGATTGTACCAGAAAATGCACGTGATTCTTTTCCGTTCCTATTTCCAGAAATTGTATCTCATATCTTTCCTCTATTCCTTTGCAGATTTCCTTCAATTTGTCGTCTACATCTTCGAGTATCACCGCCTTTCTATATTTCGCCGGACACACTATATGATACATTATTATACTCACAAATTATGTATTTTAAAGAAGCA
>JAISWN010000199.1 GCA_031271075.1 Treponema sp. | reverse complement strand
GGCGAGGCCCTTATCGGCGAGGCGGAGTACCGCTGTACCGCCAAGGCCCGGCTTAATTTGCGAAAAAGGATCTTTTCAAAGATGCTCCTCCTGGATGTGGGCAGCATTGAAAAAATCGGCATGTCCCGGGTGGTGGCTTCCGCGGTGGACGGCATTGAGTCCATGCAGATCTACTACAGCAAATACCTTCCGGGGCTTTTCTACTGCCTCATCGCGCCGGTCTATCTGTTTTTCCGCTTAAAGGACGCCTCTTTTCCGGTGGCGGTTTTTTTACTCATCGTTTCGGTACTCCTTTTCCCGGCGAACAACCTTTTCAAGAAGATCGCCAAAGGGCTCAAGGCCAATGTGTGGGAGAGTTTCCGGGAACTGACCGGCTACTACCTGGAAAGCCTCCGGGGGCTTTCCACGCTAAAACTTTTCAACCAGGATGAACAGCGGGAACTAAACCTGCGGGATCGGGCGGAAAATTTCAACCGTCATCTTATGGAACTGATCAGAAGTAATTTTGTATCCTTTCTGTTTTCCGACGGGGTCATTTACCTTTCGGTGTTTATCTCCGTAGTTTTTGTGTGCACCAGGCTTTCACGGGGAGAAGCGGCCCTGGGGGACGCCATCATGGTTTTAATGCTGGGTTACGGGTTTTTCGCCTCCGTCCGGCAGTTGATGTTCAGCACCCACCAGGCCCTGACGGGTATCGCCGCGGCGGAGGCCATTTCGGATCTTTTAGACATTGACACCACCCGGCCCCGGATCGCCTTCGATCCCGGCTCGGTTAAGGCGGACGCTTTTCCCGGAATCCGGATTGAAGGGGTTTCCTACACCTACTCCGGAAGGGACACGGTTATCCGGGGCCTCAGCATGGATATCCAAAAAGACAAGGTAACCGCCCTGGCCGGCCCCTCGGGAAGCGGGAAAAGCACCATCGCTTCCCTGCTCCTCCGCTTTTTCGATCCCCCGGAAGGGCAAATCCTTATGGAGGGAGTCCCCTACACCGCCCAAAGCCCGGAGGAACTGCGGGAGAAGATCGTCATGGTACCCCAGCAGGTGGGGATCTTCAGCGGAACTGTGGCGGAGAATCTCCGGATAGCCGCCCCCGGCGCGGGGGATGGGGAACTGCGGGAGGCCCTGGAGCTGGTTCGCCTGGGGGACTGGCTTGCCGCGTCGCCCGATGGCTTAAACACCGATGTGGGAGACGCGGGGGAAAAACTTTCCGGCGGGCAGAAACAGAAGCTGGGCATCGCCCGGGTACTGCTCCGCAAAGCCCCCTACATCATTTTTGACGAGGCCACCTCGGGAGTCGACGTGGACAGCGAACGGGATATTTGGTCCTGCATTGGGGAACTTGCCCGGACACGCACCCTCATCATCATATCCCACCGGCTCTCGACCATCCGGGACGCGGATACTATTTATGTTCTTTCCGGCGGGAAGATCGCCGAATCGGGGGATCATCAAAAGCTGCTGGGAAACAGAAGCCTCTACTACAATCTGGTACGGGAGCAGGCCATACTGGAACGTCACGGCAAAGCCGGGCCGCAAAAGGCGGGTACCCGGTGAAGCCCCTCCGTGGGGGCCCGGTGGCCGGATCGGGGATGGGTATTTTTACCCTCTCCCGGCGTCTCTTCAGCATCGCCGGGGCCCAGAAACGCTCCCTGGCCGTTTCCACCCTGGCAAGCATCTTCGGGAATTTTGCCCACCTGGGCCTTATGGGGTCGGGCGCGTTGCTGATCCTGTCCTGCGCGGGGCTTTCAGGCGGTTATCCCCTGGTCTGGGGGAGCCTCGCGCTCCTCTGCTCGGCGGGTATCGGGATCTGCCGCTACCTTGAGGGCCTTGTCTCCCATGTGGCGGCCTACAAACTGCTTGCGGATATGCGGGTCGCCCTCTTTGGAATGCTGCGCCGTCTCGCCCCGGCCCGGCTTCTTGACCGGCAGAAGGGGGATATCCTTTCGGTGGCGGTGGCGGATATTGAAACCATTGAATTCTTTTTCGCCCATACCATCGGCCCCCTGTTTACCCTGATCCTCCTGCCCCTTACCACCCTCTGTATCGCCGCCCGGGTAAACATCCTGTTCCTCGGGGTTCTGCTTCCGGTATACCTGGTCATCTGTTTTGCCCTGCCCCTCCTGGCAATTAAAACCGGCCGATCCATCGGGCAGGATTACCGGAAACGGATCGGGGATCTGAAATCCTTCATGGTGGAAAGTGTGGCCTCCCTCAAGGAGATACAGATATTCGGTTACGGCGAAAGGCGGATGGCCGGGGCCCTGGAAAAAACCCGGGGGATCAACCGGGCCGCCCACGCCCTGACCCTGCACCGGCAGTTGGTAACTTCCACCCCCGTATTTTTCGTATACCTGGCCCGGATTCTGGTGATCGCCGCTGCTTCGTACCTGGCGCTGGGGGGATACGGGAACCCCGCCGGGGTCATCGTGCTTTCCTTCGTGGTTTCCGCTTCCTTCTCTTCCACCCAGTCCCTTACCACGGTTATCTCAAACCTGCTGGAAACCTACGCCGCGGCGGAACGGTACTTCGCCATCATGGACGACCGGCCGGAAATCACGGAAGATCCCTCGCCGGTGGAACTTGACGCCATAGAAGAGATAGAATTTGACAAGCTGTCCTTCGGGTACCGGCGGGATCGGGAGGAGGTGATACAAAACCTGAGTTTTACCCTGAAAAAGGGGGAAAAGATCGGGATCATCGGGGAAAGCGGGATCGGAAAATCGACGATTATCCGCCTGCTCCTGCGGTTCTGGGAACCCACCGGTGGAGAGATTCGGATCAACTCTATTCCCTTAAAAAAAATATCCCTTAAAAGCCTGCGTTCCCGGATAACCATGCTGGAACAGGAGACCTTTATCTTTAACGATACTATCGCCGCCAATATCGCCCTGGGTAAGCCGGGAGCGGACATGGAGGAAATCATCCTTTCGGCAAAACGGGCACACATACACGGTTTTATCAGCGCCCTGCCCGAAGGCTACCAGACCCCCATGGGGGAACTCAACGGCCGGCTTTCCGGCGGGGAACGGCAGCGGATCGGCATCGCCCGGGCCATGCTCTCCAACCCCGATGTGCTGGTAATGGACGAGCCCACCAGCAGCCTGGACGTGTTAAACGAGAAAGGCTTGTTGAAAACCCTCAAGGAAGAATACGAAGACACCACCATCCTTATCGTTTCACACCGGCGCTCAACCCTCACCGACTGCGATAGGATTTTGCGCCTGGTATCCAGACACGAGTAATTACGAATGATCAAGGATAAGGGATAAGAGGGAGATAAGGGGCTGGATTGGGGTTTGTTGTCAGACTAAAGGCATCTGGCTGTACTGACGCGCGATGCTGAAGACCGTGTCCCGCACCGACTTTTCCACGGCCAGGGCCATGTCGTTTGAAAACCGGTTTATATATGTTTCGATGTCGGGGCCGCCGTCTTCGGGTTTGAAGAATTCGAAGACTTCAACCCCAAGGGCGGCGGCAAGGTTCTGCAGGGTTTCGGGGTAGGGCCACTTGTGGCAGCGTTCTATCTCGCTTAGGAAATTCATCGAGATATTCGCCCGTTTGGCAAGTTCCGTCTGTGTCCAGCCG
>JAISWN010000188.1 GCA_031271075.1 Treponema sp. | reverse complement strand
GGCGGCGCCTCTATCTTTACCTTTGAACTCAAGGGCAGCGCGGATGAGGCCAAGAAGTTTACCGAAAAACTGGAACTTTTCTCCCTGCTGGCCAATGTGGCGGACGTGAAGTCCCTGGTGATACACCCCGCCTCCACCACCCATTCCCAGATGAGTGAAAGCGAACTCCTGGACTCGGGGATAAAGCCCAACACGATCCGGCTGTCCATCGGCACCGAACACATAGACGACATTATTGACGATCTGAAAGGCGGCTTTGAGGCGGTAAAATGACTTTTACCGTTTCCGCCGGTTTTCCGGCAGCGCCGCATATTCCGCGTATGAACCATTCTTATCGGAGAAGTTTACCATGAGCGCCGCGTTAGCCCTCCTGGGAGATGAAGCCGCGGCCCTGGGGGCCCTTCACGCGGGCTTAAGCGCCGCCTACGGCTACCCCGGGACTCCCTCCACGGAGATACTTGAATACCTGATAGGCGCGTCCGCCGGAGCGGGCGCTTCTTCCGCGGCCGGACTTGAACCTTTCCGGGCCTCCTGGTGCGCCAACGAAAAGACCGCCCTGGAGGCGGCTTTAGGGGCCTCCTTCGCGGGGAGGCGGGCCCTGGTTACCATGAAGCACGTGGGGCTTAACGTGGCGGCCGACCCCTTTATCAACGGGAGCCTCCTGGGGATCAAGGGCGCCCTGGTGATCGCCGTGGCGGATGATCCGGGGATGCACAGTTCCCAGAATGAGCAGGATTCCCGCTTCTACGCCGGTTTCGCCATGATCCCCTGCCTGGAACCCCGGAATCAGCAGGAAGCCTACGACATGACCCGCGAAGCCTTCGATATTTCCGAAACCTTTGGCGTACCGGTGATGCTGCGCCTGACCACCCGGCTTTCCCACGCCCGTTCCACCGTGGAGATTCGGGAAGGGCGGGGCCAGAACCCGGCGGGCAAGGGGGAGGACAAAACCCGGTGGATGCTCCTCCCGGTTTACGCCAGGCGGAACTACCTGGGGCTCATCGAAAAACAGCGGGGTATCCTTGAATGGTCGGCCTCCCATCCCGCCAACAGGCTGGAGATCGGGCCGGATCCGGCCGAGGAGCGGGATCTGAGCTTTGCGGTGATAACCAGCGGCCTGGGGGGGAACTACTACGAGGAGAATTTGGCCGATCTGGTGGAACAGCGGGGCGGCACGGTCCCGGCCAGGCTCCACATCGGGGCCTACCCCCTGCCGCTAGACTCTATCCGCCGGCTCTGTGAAAAGGCCCGGAAGGTGCTGGTCATAGAGGAAGGCCAGCCTTTTATCGAGGAAAAACTCAAGGGTATCCTGCCCCGGGAGATCTCCATTCTGGGGCGGCTTGAAGGGTCAGGTTCGGATGGGGAAGCGGTAGTACCCCGGACCGGCGAGCTGGACCCGGATAACCTGCGCCGGGCCCTGAGCCTCCCTCCCCGGCCCGGTGTGCTGGGATCCATCGGGACGGACGGCAGGGCCAAGGCGGAGGGCGGCCCGGGGGCCGAAGCGCCGGAAATCCCGGAAGGCTTGAATCTATCCCGGCTGCCAGGGCGTCCCCCGCAGCTCTGCACGGGCTGCCCCCACGGCGACAGTTACGCGGCCATCAACAGGGCGGTGGCGGAGTTGGATCCGAGCCCCAATCATCCAAAGGTGGCGGTCTGCTCCGACATCGGCTGTTATTCCCTGGGCGCTACGCCTCCCTGGGAGGCGATAGAATCCATCGTCTGCATGGGGGCCTCGGTGGGTATGGCCAGAGGCGCGGCGGAGGCGGGGATACCTTACTCCATGGGCGTTATCGGGGATTCTACCTTCATCCATTCGGGGATCACTCCCCTTATCGACGCGGTAAAGGCGGACAGCCCCATGACCCTGATCATCCTGGACAATTCCATCGTGGCAATGACCGGCTGCCAGGAAACCATGGTGGCTTCGGACAGCCTGAAGTCCCTGATCCTGGGGCTGGGGGTAAAACCGGATCATCTACTGGAACTGGAGGCGAAAAGGCAGCTTCTGGAGGAAAACGCCGCCAGGCTCAAGGCGGAGTTGGAGTACCGGGGGCTTTCGGTGGTGATCTTCAGGCGGGAGTGTCTTGAGGCTTTCCGCAGACGGAACAGGAAATAAAGGAGAATATGAAAAAGGACATTATCTTAGCCGGTGTGGGCGGCCAGGGGGTGCTTTCCATTGCCGCCATCGTCGCCCAGGCCGCCGCGGCCGAGGGCTTAAAGGTTCGCCAGTCGGAGGTTCACGGCATGGCCCAGCGGGGGGGCGCGGTACTGGCCCATCTCCGGCTTTCGGACACGGTCATTCCGGGCGATCTGGTACCCCGGGGCGGCGCGGACCTGATCATCTCCATGGAGCCGCTGGAAAGCCTCCGCTACGTTGAATGGCTCTCCCCCCGGGGAGCCCTGGTAACCGCGGCGGATCCCTTTATCAATATCCCTAACTACCCGGCGCCGGAGAAGGTACTGCAAACCATCCGGGCTTTTCCCCTGTTCCGTATTGTGGAGGCCGCCGCCCTGGCAAAAGAGGCGGGGCTTGTCCGGGCGGTGAATATGGTCATGGTGGGGGCCGCCAGCCCCTTCCTCCCCCTCGGGGCGGAGAGGCTTGAGGGAACCATCGCCGCCATGTTCGCCGGGAAGGATCCCTCCGTAGGGGAAGCAAACCGGCGGGCTTTCCGGCTGGGCCGGAAAAACGCCGGGGAAGACGCCTCTTAACAGACCGCGGCGGCAAAGCTGCCGAGTTACGCGCAGTTGGGGCGAATACATTATACTTGCCACAGGAGGCAAAAGATGGAAACAATGCAAGGATTCGCTATAGACCCCAATGATCCCCCTACCTTTGAGAAGGTCTGGAAGATGTTCCAGGAGACCAGGGAGCAGTTCCGGGAAATGTTCCAGGAGACGGACCGGAAGTTCCAGGAGACGGACAGAAAGTTCCAGGAGACCCGGGAGCAGATAGCGGCAACCGGCCGGCAGATGAAAGAGACCGACAAAAAGGTCGGGGAACTGACGAACCGGTTCGGGCGCGTGGTGGAACACATGGTCGTGCCAAACCTTCTGGACAAATTCAAAGCCCTGGGCTTTACCTTTGAGGCCGCCAGCCGGGATCTTAAGATCGCCGATGAGAAAAACAACATTTTTGCGGAGGTTGACGTATTCCTCGAAAACGGCGACAGCGTGATGATTGTCGAGATTAAAGTCACTCCCTCCACCAAAGACATAGAGGACCATGTACGGCGCATGGAAAAACTGCGCAAACGCGCCGATCTGCGCGGGGACGCACGCAAATACCTGGGGGCCATAGCCGGGGTGGTGGTCAGCGATTCGGTAAAGAACAAGGCCCTGGCAAACGGTTTTTTCGTGGTTGTCCCCTCCGGCGATACGTTTAGTATTATCAAGCCGGAAGGCAAATACCATATAAGGGAATGGTAGCAATCCTCCTCCCTCCCGGAAGTCCCCTGAACATCCAATGCAAACAGCAAAATGCAGGGCATTTTGCAGGACTTGCAAGTTAACCACAGGCTGGCAGAGAACCAACCGGGTTCTCGAACAAGTCTAATGTGTCTACATTATGGATAGACACTATATATATCCACAAGTATATATTCCGGGTATGGGTTTTCCAGCGGGTATTCAAGATATTCTTCCGGGTAGCCTTCCTGCATCTCCTGATTGTAAACCTCAATCATTCCATTATTCATCTTAAGAAACAGCATCTTCCCCTTCCTGTCCCTGGAAAAGATACAGTCATATTCTGTTAAAAAAACCGTATCAAGGAGGAGTTCATATTCAATATTGTTTTTTAATATATTACCGTTTTCAATCCTGGCCATTTCTTCTCCGTCATCGTTTCTGTATATTTTTTCCCCAAACATTGCCAAGGCAATATATGACGCAATACCTTCACGAAAATTTTCAACATTTTTACTGATTCTTGTAAATATCACGCCATTTTCGCTTTTTACAATATCATCATCAATAATATTTAATCCTTCGTCATAAAGGTTTTCATGAACTATTTTATTGCTTGTTATATCCAATATCTTTACGGACGCTCCTTCATGATAACTAAAGATATACATAACCTCATCAGGAAATATTATTATTGCGTTGTTATGCCTATCGTTTAACTTGTAATATTCCTTCGACGCGACTATATGTGATTTTGTCCTATCCAGGGCGTTGATATAATATTCAGGAAGATAAATCCCGATATTATTATTTTCAAAGCCTTCTCCGGTTTTTTCCTCCCCGTCATTTTCTTTTTTATCATCGGCAATATCCGCCGTATTATTGGCAAAAGTGTTTTCCGTTAGAGTTTTCCCCTCATTTTTATTGCAGGAAAAGAGAAGAATAGACAGTAAAAACATTATAATTTTCATGTTTTCAAGGTATACCCCTGTCAGGAGGATGTCAAGCGGCGGCAACACGAAAAAGAGAGGCAACTTGCCGGGGCCGCGGGGCGTTGATTCGTGCCGCCGGGTCAGGCGGGAGGCTTGAAACATAATACCGATCTTCGATTGTGCCCTTTTCACCCCTGACACGGATAGACTGAATAACACCGAATCCTGTTTTACCGCCCGCCCCTGCCGATTCGGCCCTTATCGCTTCGAGATCGTAAAACAGTACCGTAACGGCGGCGCATGCATCCAACAACAAGGGCCACCCCGCAAACGCGGAGACGGCCCCCGGCACACGCGGCCTCTCCGCTGCGCGCCCCAACGCGCAATGTCCCCGGGGGGTCTGTCCCCGCCCGCCTATGCTGCTCCTTTACTTCGCGGGTACCGCAATCAGCGTGTCGTCCGTACCGCCGAAACCATCTGCGTCAAGTTGCACAATGTCAGTGCCGCCGGTCTGGGATACGCCGCCTTTGGTGTACGCGCCGCCCGTGTCCCACTTCGCCGTACTATTATTCATTACCCGTAGCGTCGCCGAATACTTGCCAATGTTTTTGGCAAAGCCGTCGCTGTCCGCGTTGCCCTGTATTCTGCCACCTTTTAAGGTGAACGTGCCATTAACGATTCCCACACCGCCGAAATCCTCTGCGGTGTTACCAAA
>JAISWN010000145.1 GCA_031271075.1 Treponema sp. | reverse complement strand
CCGTGATGCGTTTTCGGCGCCCATGATGCGCTCTCCAAAAGTATGATTCGAACCGCCGCTGCGGCGTACAGGGCCGCGGTTTCGGTTCTTAAAATCGTGCTGCCCATTACCAGGGGCTTAAACCCCGCCCCTATAAACCGGGCGGCCTCGCCGGGAGCAAAGCCCCCCTCGGGGCCGATCGCCAAAACAACGAATTCAGGGTTACCACTAAGATAATCATGAAAAGTTCCCTGTGCAAGAGGTCCGCCGGCGGGGTTCCAGGGTTCCTGGTGAAACAGAATGCCCAGGCCCCGGGGCCGGTTTTTTAACAGCCCGGCCCAATAGTCCAAAAGCCGCTCAACCGGGAGAGGGTGTTTTACCGTTGTCGGTATGACGGACCCGCTCTGTTGCCGCGCTTCCTTGATGATCCGTTCCCAGCGTTTTATTTTTTCGCCCGCGACAGCCGGCGGTCCGCCCGCGTTGGCAGGCCCGTTGCCCGCGGCCGCGGATTTTGTTTTAACCGCCGAATATTCGGACTCGAAGGGAACAACTTCATGTATGCCCCCCTCGGCGGCCTGGCGGACAATAAGGTCCATTTTTGCCCCTTTGGGAAGGCCCTGGAAGAGGATGATGGGCGGCAGCAGCGGGGCGCCGGCGGCGGCCGGGTTTGCGGCGCTTTCGCCGGTGGCAGCCAGGCACTGACCGATGAGGATTCCGTCCACAGTAGAAAGGATCGTTACCTGCGTTTCCCTGCCATCGGGGAGGAGGGCGTCAAAAACCGATCCGGGTTTAAGCCGCCGGACCCGGACTAGGTAGTGGTACTCTTTCCCGTATAGACGGATTATCCCGTCCGCGTTGGGAAAAGATGCCAGGATGAACCGTTTCAGGAGGCGACAGCCTCCTCGTCGTCGGACGCTTCATCCTGAAGGGTTTTCAGGGTCTTTGAGGTCTGCATCAGGGCCGGGAAATTTTCTTCTTTGAGGATCTTTACCGCTTCCTGGAGCTGGACATCGTATTCCAGATCATACACCGGGGCTATGGTGGTCCGGTTCTGTTCGTTCTTGATAAGCCGGCGGAGCAGGCTGGCGTCCAGGCTGTATTCCCGGCTGAGCTGCCGGGCAAAGGCGTCAATCTCGGCGGCGTTTGCCTGGGGTTTGGAGGCGATAAAGCCGGGAATTTTATTAGCGTTGATAAGCTCGTTGAGCTTTTCCGCATCCGCCTCGGTAAAATCGGGGAATTTGATTTCCCGGTCGGGGGGTATGCCGATTTTGTCGATGTTTACGTCGCTGGGGGTATAATAGCGGGCGGTGGTAAGCTTGAAGCCGGTTTTGTTGTTATCCAGGGGATACACCTGCTGGACGGAACCTTTTCCGAAGGACTTTTCCCCCACGAGGTATGCCCGGCCCCTGTCTTTTAAGGCGCCGGCCACAATTTCCGATGCCGACGCGGAGCCCCGGTTGATGAGCACCACCATGGGAATATCGGCGGCCACCTCGGCCTTGCCCCTGGCGTAGAAGGTTTGGATGTCGGTGACAATCCGGGACTTGGTGGAAACCACCACTCCGCCCTCAACAAAGAGGCCGCTTATCCCCACCGCGGAATTAAGGAGGCCCCCGTAATTGTTCCGCAGGTCCAGAATCAGGGCCTTGTAGCCCTTTGCCTTGAAGTCGCTTATGGCGTCCCGGGCCCTGGGGACGGTCATGGGGGTAAAGGTGAGGAGCTTAAGGTAGCCGATATTGTCGATCATGGCGAATTTGGTAGTGGAGACTTCAATAATGGCCCGGACCAGGGTTACGGGGAATTCGAGCTTCTCCCCCCGGCGGATAATAAGCTTGACTTCTTCGCCCGGGGTGCCCCGGAGCCGGGATAGAACCTCGTCCATGGAAAGAACATCGATGGCCTCTCCGTTGATCCGGATGATAAGGTCGCCGGGATTGATACCCGCCCGCCAGCCGGGGGTGTCCTCAATGGGGGCCGCCACTTCCACATAGGGAGGCTTACCGTCGGGCCTGGCTTCTATGGGCTTTGAAATATAGAGCCCCACCCCGCCAAAGCTGCCCTGGGTGGTATCGCTGAGATCGGACATTTCCGACTCGACCAGGAAAGCCGAATAAGGGTTACCCAGGGCGTTGAGCATTCCCTGCATGGCCCCCTCATAGAGAACCTTCGAGTCCACTTCCTCTACATACTGGCGTTGAATAAAGTTGAAAACATCCCGGATTATGGAAGTATACCCATCGGCGGAACCGCTGTTTCTGTTCTGACCCTGGGCAAAAACTCCGGGAACCGCCGCCAGTATAAAAACCGCGCAAAAAACCGCCGTCGAAAGAACTCATACAAATGAAAGGGGGAATTTCCCCCGGGAATTGTCTTTTTCCATGTAATCACCCCCTGATTTATGTCTATCAAAATACTGACCCAAAATGAAGAATGTTTCAACCTAAAAAATTCACGAATTTATTTGACAACTCGTATTCCCCGGTTTATACTCGTTAAAAAGGTGAACTAGTTCACCTGCACGATCGAGCCGGGCTGCCTGTCAGCCACGGGGCCGGAGAAATGGAAAAGGCGAATATTACAAGGGTCGCCCGCGAGGCGGGGGTCTCCAAGACAACAATCTCCAATTATCTCAACAAAAAGCCGGGTAAGATTTCCGAAGATACCCGCCGGCGTATTGAAGACGTGGTGCTTAAACTCAACTATATTCCCAACTTCGGCGCAAGGCAGATAATCAACAAAAACAGGCCCAAAACCATAGGGATCATCCTGGAAGACGCGTCCGCCCGCTCGATGTTCACCGATTATTTTTACGGCAGGCTCCATGCGGGGATAAGCGCCGCCTTCCTGAGCCGCGATTACCGCATTATGATGCTTCCTTCCCTGTTCAACAACGCGGAGGAAAACGCCGAGTACCTTAAGGATCTGAGCCGGGGCTTTGTTGATGGTTACATGCTCTTTAATATCCACGAACAGGATCAATATGTGGAGATCTTCAACAAGTATAAGATTCCCTTTATATGCATAGGGAACATGAAAAACAAAAATATCCGCAACTATGTGGGCAGCGACTATGTCCGGGCCGTCAAAAAAGCGGCGGAGCATTTTTTTGCCCACGGCATCCATAATATCGTCGTGTCGGCGGGATACACCGATTCCATAGTCGGGCGCCAGATTGTGACGGGATACCGCCAGGCATTTGAAAAGAGAAAATTGCCCGTTCCGGCCAAAAACATCATCACCCAAAAAGAGACGGCTTCCGAATCGATATACCGTGAATGTCTGGAACTCCTTAAGGGGGATGGCCGGCCCGGCGCTTTTATTTTGTCCGAGTATCAGTACCATGACCTCGTAAAAGCGGCGGCGGAATTGAATCTGAAGCTCTTCGGGGATATCAAGGTCATTGTCATGAATTACTTTCCCCCTGTGCCGGACCCCCGGATAACCTGCTTCAACGTTCAATGTTATAAAGTCGGGAAGACTGCGGCGGACAATCTTATAGGGCTGATGAACGGAAAGATGACGGAACCCTGCCTGTTTTCCATGACCTATGTACAGGGGAATTCCTGCGGATGCGGGGAACATAAACGGCGTTAGACAGGTAAACCTGTTTAATTATATATATTTTTGGAGGTTACGTATGAAAAGATGGATTGTTTTGGTATTGCTGGCAAGCCTGTGTTTGCCTGTATTCGGCAACGCCAGCCAGGAAGGCGGAGCCGGAGGTAAACTGGTGCTCTGGGACAAATCGGAATATGTGGCGGCCTATAACGAAGCCTCAAAAGCCCGGATTGAAACATTCGGCAGGAACAACAATGTCGAGGTTGAATATGTGATCGTTCCTCCCAACGATCTCCAGGCCAAACTGCTGGCGGCTATCGAAGCCCGGAATCCCCCGGACATCGTGGTTACCGACGACTTCCTCGCGAAGCGCTTTGCCGGCATGGATCAACTGGTGGATGTCTCCGATATTCTTAAGTCGGTCAAATTTACCAAGGCTTCCCTGGATCTGGCTTATATACAGGGCGGCAACTTCCTGGTTCCCCTGACAGTATTCCCCGCCGGGCGCTATCTAAGGAAGGATGTGTGGGACGCAAAAGGGCTGCCCTATCCCACCACCTGGCAGCAGATTTACGATCAGGCAAAAATCGTGAATGATCCCGCCCGCGATTTTTACGCCCTGGGCTATCCCATGGGAGCTTCCGGCGGGGGAGACGCTGAAAGCATGGTCCGAAGCGTCATTCTGTCTCACGGCGGCATACCGGTGGACAAAGATGGAAAAGTGACGATCAACAGCAGGCAAACCCTTGAAGCCCTGAACTTCATCGTCAAACTTTTCAAGGAAGGACTCTGCCCGCCTTCGGCGATAACCTGGGACGACATGGGGAACAACACCGCCTATCTCGCGGGCTCGGTGGGAACCATTTTCAACACCCCCAGCGTGTTTAACCAGGCCAGGAACGACAACCCCGAACTGTACAAAAACACCCTCATCATGGCCTATCCTGCGGGCCCGGTGGGCCAGTTCTGCCTCCTGGGGGGCAACGCGGTGATCATCTTCAAGAACGGGAAGGCCACGGCGGCGGCCAAGAAATACATCATCGACTTCTTCGAGATCAATTTTTACAAGGATCTGATCCTCAAGATGGGCGGCATGTGGATGCCCGTGGTCGAAGGCGCCGACAACGACCCCTTCTGGGCCCTGCCCGAGAACAAAGGCTGGCTGGATAACGCCAAGATCGGCGTTCCCACGACCTATCCCGCTCCGGCCAACGATCTTACCGCCGGCGCTTTTGCGGGCCAGTTCTGCGTAAAGGCGGTACAGCGGATTGTCCTCCAGAACCAGGACCCCCAGCAGTCCCTCAATCAGCTCGAAAAGGATCTGAAGCAGGCCCTGAACCAGTAATGAACAGCAGGTTTGCGGCGTAAAAACGCCGTCTGCCTCTGCCGTCCGCAGCATCCCTTCGGGGGCACTGCGGGCGGCAGGGTATGGAAAGGAATGAAATATGAGAAAAGAGTTCGTGGTAAAAGAGAGGCATTACGGGTTGATGTTTACCTTGCCTGTTTTTATTCTCATCTTTCTGGTAATGGGTTTTCCTTTTATCTATACCGTTTACTTAAGTTTTACCAATAAAACTGCGGGCTATTCCCCGAAATTTATAGGATTAGCCAATTATCTTTCCCTTGTCCGGGACCCCCAGTACTGGCTGGTGGTACGGAACACCGTGATGTATACCATCGCCTGTATTCTTTTCAAGCTGGCCCTGGGTATGGCCTTTGCCCTTCTTTTAAACGAAAGGTTCCGGGGCCGGGGCATAGTCAGGGTGGTCATGCTCCTCCCCTGGGCAATTCCGGGGATGGTGGCGGCCAACACCTGGAAATGGATTTATAACGATCAGTACGGAATCCTCAACGCCCTGCTGCGGCGTATGGGGCTTATTTCGATTCCTATTAATTGGCTGGGTTCCATGCAACTGGCCCTTGTCTCGGTAATAATCGTGAATATCTGGAGAGGCATCCCCTTCTTTCTTTTCAGCATCCTGGGCGCCCTCCAAACCATAGACGCGGATTTGTACGATGCGGGAAAAATCGACGGCGCCAATATAGTGCACCGTTTTATCTATATAACCGTGCCTTCGGTCATGCCGGTACTCGCTATTACAACCCTGCTTTCCACCATCTGGACCTTTAACGATTTTGATAATATCTGGCTTATCACCGGCGGCGGGCCCCTTAACGCTTCCAGTGTTATTGCCACCTATACCTACGAAGTCGCTTTTATCGCCAACCGGATGGCCCGGGCGCTGGCGGTGGCTGTCTCGGTGATTCCTTTCCTTGTGATTCTTATGACTATTATTACCGGGAAGATGAAGCGCGAGGAAATATAGATGCGCGGGAAATCGGAGGCAAAAAAATGCAAAAATCCAACAAGGTAAACAATAAAATAAAAACGCTGGTTATTTATCTGGTTTCGGCTGCCGGATTTATCTGGTCCATCTTTCCGATTTACTGGATGATAAAATCGTCCTTAACCCCCAATGCTGAAATGTACGGGCTTAATCCCCAGCTTCTGCCCTCGCGTTTCACGTTTGAACATTACGAACAGCTTTTTACGGAGACAACCTTTATCCGTTATTTCCTAAACAGCGTTTATGTCGCGGTTTTTTCGACCATCGTCGCCCTGGTTCTGAGCATCCTTGCCTCTTACGCCATGACCCGGCTTAAGTTTAAGGCAAGAAATTTTATACGCCGCGGCGTGCTGTATGCTTACCTGCTGCCCACAGCGGTCTTGTTTATTCCCATGTATATTATGATAAGCCGCATCGGCCTGGGGGATAATAAAAACAGCCTGATTATCGTATACCAGACTTTTATTATTCCCTATTGCTGCTATATGCTTATGAGCTATTTTACCGCCATTCCCAAGTCCATGGAGGAAGCCGCCTTTATCGACGGCTGCAGCCATATTCAGGCCCTGATAAAAGTCATACTTCCCATAGCGGCGCCGAGTATAGCGGTGGTGGCTACCTTTGCCTTTACTATGTCCTGGAATGAATATCTTTACGCCCTGGTACTGACTACAAGCCCCAGCCAGCAGACGGTAACCATAGGGATTTCGGGTTTTCGTTATTCGGATAATTATATATGGGGGCTTATTATGGGTTCTTCAGTAGTCGCTTCACTTCCTGCGGTCTGCCTTTATATGCTGGCCCAGAGGTTTATGGTAACCGGCCTGGCGGCGGGGGGAGTGAAGCAGTAGTGCTACTGTATATACTAGAATTTACGGAGGTATTCAGAAATGATCAGCGGCTTTAACACAATCCCTGGGGCGTCTAAACTTAAAATTACGGATCTTCGGTTTGCGAAGATTACCGGCGCGCCGATGGACTGTATCATGATCAAGGTTATGACCAACAGCGAGCTTGTAGGCTATGGGGAAATCCGGGACTGGAGTTCGCCAAGCTACGGGCTCATGCTCAAATCCAGGCTCATAGGGGAAAATCCCCTCAATATCGATAAACTCTTCCGCAGGATAAAACAATTCGGCGGGGTTTCCCGGCAGGCGGGCGGAGTCTGCGGGGTGGAGCTGGCCCTGTGGGATATTGCGGGGAAATTTTACGGCATTCCAATCTACCAAATGCTGGGCGGAAAATTCCGGGACAAGGTGCGGGTATATTCCGATACCGACATAGAAGGAAAACCTGAGGGCAAAAAAATGGGCGCCGCCTTAAAGAAGCGCATGGATTTAGGTTTTACCTTTCTGAAAATGGACTGGGGGGTAGAAACCCTTCTGGCCATGGACGAAAAAGGAGTTTTGAACGCCCCCCTGGGCTATGTGGAAGATCTCAAGTCGGCCCATGATTACAGGGATTATTTTTATACGGAAAGGGAGAAATTCAACCGGGGCTACGATGTTATCAATATAGCCCATTCGTTTACGGGCCTTCAGATAACCGAAAAAGGATACGACGTGTTGGAACAGTACCTAAAGGAAGTCCGTTCCGTTATCGGCCCCGAGATTCCCCTGGCTATCGATCACTGCGGGCACATCGGCATTACCGAATGTATCAAGCTTGCAAAGCGGGCGGAAAAATACAATATCGCCTGGCTTGAAGATCTGCTTCCGTGGCAGCTTACCGACGCCTATAAGCGGCTGGCCGCCTCCATTGCCGTGCCCCTGGCTACCGGAGAAGATATTTATTTAAAGGAAGGGTTCAGGCCCCTCCTCGAATCCGGTGCCCTGGGGGTAATTCACCCTGATCTTCTCAGCTCAGGCGGTATTATGGAAACCAAGAAAATCGGCGATATGGCCCAGGATTACGGGATTGCCATGGCGATACACATGGCCGAAACCCCCATCGCGGCCCTGGCCGCAGCTCACCTGGCCATAGCAACGGAAAATTTCCTGGCCCTGGAATTTCACTCTGTAGACGTGCCCTGGTGGGACGACCTGGTAATGACCGCAACAAAGCCCATTATAAACAACGGCTTTATCGAGCTTTCCAACGCTCCGGGTTTGGGGATAGAATCCCTTAACGACGATGTGATCCGCGCCCACACAGATCCGCATCAAAAAGATATATGGGCTTCGACAGACGAATGGAATAACGATTGCTCGCATGACAGATTGTGGAGCTAACATGAACGCAAGCGGCGATTCCGCTGCTTTTATATTTTTATAGGAGGAACCATGCTGTTCTTTAGTGAAAAAGCGGATGTAGAATATATGACCCCCCTGTGGAAAGGGGAAAGGCTTGAAGACGGCCGGCCCAAGGTTTCTGACGATGTGTTGGAACGGATGCGGAAACTGACACTGGAGGAAGTCTGGAGTTATTCATGGGGACAGAATTATGAATTCCAGATTGAGATAAACATGAAAACCAGCCACCCGGCCGACAAGATCCTTGTGGGCAGGGCCCTGACGATTCAGTGCATGCCCACCCGCCCTGATTTGGACGCGGTTACCAAAGCCGAATCGAGAAAATTCGGCTTTGAAGGCGAATACAACCGCGCCGCGGTCGGCCGGCTGGTCAAGAACGACGTAATGGTAATCGATTTTTACGATAAGGTTAGCTATGGGACCTATTTTGGCGGGAACCTTTCCACCGCGGTGGCGAACCGGACCCAGGGCGGCGGGGCCGTCGTATGGGGCGGCGTGAGGGATTTGGATCAGATTAGGAAAATTCCCAACCTTCAGATTTATTACCGGGGTAACCACCCTACCGCCATTCGGGACTATGTGATGACCGGCTATAACCGGCCCACCCGGATTGGCGAAGCTATCTGCATGCCCGGAGACGTGGTATACGGAAGCGCCGGAGGACTGGCCTTTATTCCCGCCCATCTGGCGGAAAAGACCGTCGTTGACGCGGAAGTATCCCACGTGCGAGACATCTTCGGCTTTCAGCGTCTTAGGGAGCGCAAGTACACCCCCCCCGAAATCGATCAGAACCCCTGGCCCCAGAATATATGGGCCGATTTTAAAGACTGGTTTTATAAAACCGAGGAAACCAAAGAATACCGCTACCTGGACATTGACGCGGTTATTGAGGAACAAAAAAGCGGGATAGTGCCCACCAGGGTGCGCCACCA
>JAISWN010000082.1 GCA_031271075.1 Treponema sp. | reverse complement strand
CGGCGCTGGCGGGGTTGGTGCCGTGGGCGCTGTCCGGAACGATTACGGTAGTCCGCTTCGTATCCCCCCGGCTCCGGTGCCAGGCGGCGAAAAGGAGGAGGCCGGTAAATTCCCCGTGGGCCCCGGCGGCGGGCTGGAAAGTCATGGCGTCCATGCCGGTGATCTCCCGGAGATACCGGGAGGCGAGATCCAGCAGTTTAAGGCAGCCCTTCACCGTATGGGCGGGCTGGAGGGGGTGGATGTCCCGAAAACCCGGCAGGGCGGCCAGTTCCTCGTTGATCTTGGGGTTGTACTTCATGGTGCAGGAACCCAGGGGGTAAAAGCCGTCGTTTACCCCGAAGGATCGTTTTGCCAGGGCGCTGTAGTGGCGGGAAAGGCTGTTTTCATCCAGGCTGGGAAGCCGGGCGGGGCGTTTCCGGGCAAAGGCGGGGGAAATATCCGCCGCCGGCACATCGCAGGGGGGAAGCACCGAGGATCCGGCCCCTTTCCTGCTTTTTTCAAATATCAGTTTCAACTTATTCCCCCTTTCAGGATAGCGGCCAGTTCGTCTATATCGGCCTTACTGTTAAGCTCGGTGACGCACCAGAGGATCCGGTCAGGGGCCAGGGGGTAAGCTCCCAGTATCCCGTGACTTTCCAGCAGGGCCAGGGTCTTTTCCGCGTCGGGACAGGAGGTAACAAATTCGTTGAAAAACTCCCCCTGGTACACCAGGGAGTATCCGGGCAGGCTGGAGATCAGGGCCGCCGCGTAGGCCGCCTTGGCGTGGCACTGGCGGGAAAGCTCCGCGAAGCCTTCCTCCCCCAGTACCGAAAGGTACACCGCCGCGGTAAGGGCACAGTGGGCCTGGTTGGAACAGAGATTGCTCGAAGCCTTTTCCCGGCGTATATGCTGCTCCCGGGCCTGAAGGGTCAGCACGAAGGCCCGTTCCCCTTTGGAATCGGTGGTCTCCCCGACGATCCTCCCCGGCAGCTTCCGCATAAGGGCGCTTTTGCAGGCCATAAAGCCCAGGTAAGGGCCGCCGAAGGCCAGGGGAAGCCCCAGGGGCTGGCCTTCCCCTACGGCGATATCCGCCCCCAGGGCGCCGGGGCTTTCAAGGATACCCAGGGAAATGGGGTTCACCCCCGCCACCAGGAGGGCCCCGGCGGCATGGATGATCCCCGCGAATTGGGGGATATCCTCGATAAGGCCGAAAAAATTCGGGCTCTGGAGGTAGATGCAGGCGGCCTTCCCGGCCGCGGCATCCCCGGCCAGGAGCCCGGCAAGTTCCCCGGCGCTGGTTCTGCCGTCCTCCCCAAGGGGCGCCATCACTACCGGCGCGCCGTAAGCCCCGCAGTAGGTCTTGATGGTTTCGATGGTCTGGGGATGGGCGGCGGCGGAGACATAGACGGTCTCCCGTGCCCGGTCCCGGCACATGTTTACCCCTTCGGCGGCGGCGCTTGCCCCGTCGTAGGCCGAAGCGTTTGCCAGATCCATGCCCGTAAGTTCGCAGATCATGGTCTGGTACTCGAAGATGGACTGGAGTATCCCCTGGCTTATCTCCGCCTGGTAGGGGGTGTAGGCGGTAACAAAGGTCTCGTTGGCAACGATCCGCTTTACCGCCGCGGGAATGTAGTGGCAATAGGCCCCGGCCCCCCGGAAGATCCGGGGAAAGACCCGGTTCTCCGCGGCCAGGCCGCCGATCTTCTCCGCCAGTTCCATTTCCGCCATCCCCGGGGGCAGGGACAGCTCCGCCGTCAGCGCCCCTTTCGGAACCGCCGCGAAAAGCTCGTCCACCGAGAGGCGGCCTATACCGGCAAGCATCTCCCGGCGGAGGGCCTCGGTGTTGGGCAGGTATGAACCCATATCCGTCACTCCTGGGGAAGCAGTGCCCGGTACTCCGGGGCGGAGAGGAGTTCGTCCGCCGGGATCTCCCCGCCGGCCCGGATGAGCCAGGCTTCGTAAGGGGACCGGTTGATCAGGGCGGGGTCCTCAAGTATCCCCTGGTTCAGCTCTTTAACCGTTCCGTTTACCGGGCTGTAGATGTTCGACACCGCCTTGACGGACTCCACATCGGCAAAGGAGACCTCCGCGCTCAGGCTGTCCCCCTCCTGGGGCAGATTTACAAACACGATGTCCCCCAGTTCCTTCTGGGCGTAATCGGTGATGCCGATCTCCCAGCCCCCTTCCAGGGCCCTTACCCATTCGTGGGATTTGGTGTACTTCAGATCTTCGGGAAAATTCATATTCTTACCTCCGTTGGTTTTACCGCCGAGTCGTTCCTGTAAAAAGGCAGGGCGCAGACCTCCGCGGCCACCATCTTGCCCCGCACATCAGCCTCCACCCGGACGCCCGGCCTGGCGAACTCCGCGTCCAGGAGGGCCATGGTCAGGGCTTCCTTCAGGAAGGGGCAAAAAGTACCGGAACTGCTCTTGCCCGCCTTCTTCCCCCCACAGTACAGATCCGCCTGTTCCCGGATGATTCCCCGGCCGGTAACCCGCAGGCCCACGCGAATCCGGGAGGGGTTCTCCTTCCCCGTCAGGGCGGCCTTCCCGGTAAAATCGTCCTTGGCCATCTTAACGGCGAAGCCCAGGCCCGCCTCAAAGGGATTCACCGTTTCGTCCATCTCGTGGCCGTAGAGGGGCATGGCCGCCTCCAGCCGCAGGGTATCCCGGGCGCCCAGGCCGCAGGGGACAAGGTTCCCCTTCCCCGCATCAAGGAGCCGTTCCCAGAGGGCCGGGGCCTCAGCGGGAGCGCAGTAAAGCTCGTATCCCAATTCCCCGGTGTAACCCGTCCGGGACACGATACAGGGTATGCCCCCGGCGCTCCCCTTCTCGATGAGGGTGTAGTACTTCCGGGGAACCGTATCGGAAAGGGAGGACAGGATCTCCAGGGAGGCGGGACCCTGGAGGGCTATCTGGGCGAAGGAGTCGGAAGCATCCTCGAAGTCCGCTTCTCCCCCCAGCCGGGCCCGGATCCAGGCGGCGTCTTTTTCCCGGTTCGCGGCGTTCACCACCAGGAAATAGCGATCCTCCGCCATTTTACAGACCACCAGGTCGTCAATAACCCCGCCGGATTCGTTACACATCAGGGTGTAGCGCACCCGGCCTACGGTCATGCCGGTAAAATCGTTGGTAAAAAGCCGCTGTAAGGCCCCGAGGCTCCCGGGCCCGGTGATGATGAATTCGCCCATGTGGGACACATCGAAGAGGCCGGCCCTTTCGCGGACCGCCTTATGTTCGGCGATAACCCCTCCCCCGTACTGCACCGGGAGCAGGTAACCGGCAAAGGGAACCATCCTTCCCCCGTGGGATTCATGCCATTGGTATAAGGGTGTTTTCTTTTCCAAACCGAGGCCTCCTTCAGGTAACGCGCAAACATACGCCGCCGGGCGCCGAAACCGGCCCGGAACAGCCTTTTGCGCTCCGTCCTTGACCTGAAAGATTCTCTCCCTTTGCGGAGGCGGCGGGCCACGAGAATTGCCGCGACCGGTCGCCAGGGAAATTGCCTCTTCGGCGCCGGCTGATCCCACTATACGGGAACCAAGCCGGCCTTTTCGGAGTTTCGTCGGAATCCGGTACTTTTGCCTGAGAGTTTTACGCTTTGCCCCTTCGGCGACAGCCAACGCCCAAAAGGGGCGCCCCGTTCTCTCCCGGATTCGTCATTCGAATTTCATAATGTCCGGTTATAAGGTATTATCTTTGAGGAACAAGATCAAGTCCACCGCCCGGGGGCATAAGGCCCAGGCGGATCTTTTCCGCGATGATCCGGGTTGCCGCTTCCTCAAGGCCTTGCCGGCTCAGCCGCCCCTCCCCCAGGGCTCTCAGGATAGCCCCCCGGAGTTTGAGGAGGTTCATGGGCCAGGCCATCACCATATCGGCGCCGGCGGCGATGGAGGCCACGGCGGCTTCTTCCGGGGAAAGGCGGGAAGCGGCGGCGGTCATGGAAAAATCGTCGGCCAGAACAATGCCCTCAAATCCCATGTCTTTCCGCAGCCAGTCCCCGATCAGGGCGGGGGAGAGGCTCCCGATCCGCTCCCCGTCCCAGGCGGGAACAAGGACATGGGAAACCATCACCCCGGAAAGGATCGGTTCCCCCGCGGCCTTAACCGGGCCGGAGGAACCGATAAGGGCGGCAAAGGGCGCTACGGCCCGGCGGAGTTCCTCCCGGCTTCCCCCCAGGATCGGGCTTTCCGAATGGGGATCCGCCCCCGTGTTGCCGGGGAAGTGCTTCGCCACACAGCCTATCCCCGCCCGGCTCATGCCCCGGACAAAGGCCCCGGCGGCGGCGGCGGCGAATTCCGGATCGGCGCTGAAGGCCCGCTCTCCCAGGAAGCGGCGGTTATCCTCGTTCAAGGTCTCCGCCACCGGCGCGAAGTTCATGTTGAGCCCCAGTTCCCGGATCTCCCTCCCCGAACGGAAACTAGCCTCCTCAAGGGCCGCCAGGGCCGCCTCCCTGCCAAGGCTCCGGGCCGTCTTCTCCCAGGAGGCCGCCGGAGGAAGCCTCTCTACCCCCGGCCCGAAGCGGTGTACCGGGCCGCCCTCGTGATCCGCCGCGATAAAAGGCGGGATGCCCGCAGCCCGGAGACCAAGAGCCTTGCACTCGGCAAGGAGGGATCTTACCTCATCCTTAGGGGTATCCAGGTTGTACTTGAAGAGCATGATCCCCCCGGGGGGGCATTCCTCCAGGATACGCCGCATTTCCCCGCCCAGCCTTGCCCTGCCGTCTATGCCGGTAACGATAAGCTGGGCCGCCAGGAGCCGGTCGTCCAAGGCGGCGGCTATGGCGGCGGCCTCGTGAAACGGGGCGCCGGGAAGCGCGGAAGACCGGGACGGGGGATCTTCGGCGCGGGAGGGAACCGGGAGGCTCAACAGGAAGGCAAAAAAAGTCAGAAAAAGGCCGGCGCGGATCATTCGTTGTATTATAGCGGCCTTCCGGGTAAAATAAAACCATGTCGCTTAACTGGAAAGAAATCGATCTTGTTCTTTCCGAACTGGATTTGCCGGGCTACCAGATACAGAAGGCGGTGCAAAGCGCCTTTGACGTGATCGCCTTAAAGCTCCACAGGAAAGGCGTTTCCAAAACCCTGCTCGTCTCCCTCAGCCCCGGGGCCTGCCGG